>JBFIHV010000001.1:0-31062 GCA_041601595.1 Amylibacter sp.
AACCCGCCCGCGTCCAAGTCGCTGGTTCTGCTCAAAACACTGTCAGGCGCTCTATGCACACAAAGCAAAAAAAGGAATGAACATGGTTGATCTCACTGAAGAAGAACACGCGGCCATCACCGCCACGATGAGGCGCATGGGCGCGCTCATGGGCGAAATCGGCTGGCAAACCCGGCTGGCCGATCTCACAGCGGATCAGGTCCGCGCCCTGATTGAAGAAGCGGTCGAGGGGTTTCGGGATGCCATGGCCGAAACGGCGAAATCCTATACCTCAGAGGTGCCGCTCTGATGTTGGATTACAATCACAAAGCCACGATCGCCGAAAAAATCAACACCCACATTGATGCCGTTCTCATCGCCGAGCGCGATGCCAGCCCGCCGCGCTCCTATCTCGGGGCCTCTCGGCTGGGTGTCGCTTGCGAACGGTCCCTGCAGTTCGAGTTTGCGCATGCGCCGAAAGACGAAGGGGGTGATTTCAGCGGCCAGGTCCTGCGCATATTTGCCATTGGTCATGAGCTCGAGGATCTGGCGATCCGCTGGCTGCGCGTGGCCGGGTTCGATCTCTATACCCACAAGGCGCATCGTCCAGACGGCGAGCAGTTTGGTTTCTCCGTCGCGGGCGAGCGCATCCGTGGCCATGTGGACGGGATAATTGCCGCCGGGCCAGAGGATCTCGGCCTCGCAGTCCCGGCCCTCTGGGAATGCAAGACCATGAACGCCAAAAACTGGCGCGCCTGCGTCAAGGACGGGGTTGCGCTTTCCAAACCGGTCTATGCGGCCCAGATCGCCATTTATCAGGCCTATATGGAACCGGTCGTGCCGGGGATTTCGGCCGCCCCGGCGCTGTTCACCGCGATCAACAAGGACACGGCCGAGCTGCACCACGAGCTGGTCCCGTTTGATGCGGCCCTGGCACAGCGCATGTCCGATCGCGCCGTGCGTATCCTGCAGGCCACTGATGCCGGCGATCTGCTGCCGCGCATCGCCAATAATCAAGATTTCTTTGAATGCAGGTTCTACTCTTACGCGGATCGCTGCTGGAGGCAGGACCAATGACTGACAAATCTGATGACACCCCCGAGGATCCGAAAAACGTCCCTGTGCCGGACGAGGAAACAAAAAGCTCCGATGCTGAAATTCTACATTTCAACCCGTGGCGGGATTTCAATGACGCGGCCCCGCAGGTGGACGTGTTCGGCGATGAACCGGATGCGGATCAGATCGCGACATTCATGGAGCTGGTCTTCGGATATTGCGAAGGCCTGATCCCGGTTCGCAGTTTCATCGACAAGGGTCAGGGCATCGACGGGCGGCCGCACAACATCTGGATCGACGCCGATGAGGGCGCCCCCGGCAAGATGACCACTTTCGCCAACTGGGCCTCGCGCGAAGGCGCGGCCGTCTATGTGATCCCGGGCACCGTCGCCGAGCCGGGCCAGGCCAAATCCGCGGATGTGCGCCAGATGCAGGCGCTGGTCGTTGATCTCGACACCGGTGACATTGCCGCCAAACGGGCGCATCTGGAGGCCCATCTCGGCATACCCGCCATGGTGGTGCAAAGCGGCGGCATCACCCCCGAGGGGCAGCAGAAATGCCATGTCTGGTGGAAACTGACCGAGGCGGCCGAGGGCGGCGACGTGGCGCGGGTCTGCCGCCTGCGCGGCGACATCGCGGCCAAGGTCGGCGGCGACATGCACTTCCGCTCGGCCCACCAGCCGATCCGGGTGGCCGGGAGCGTCTATTACAAGAACAACCTCAAGACGCTGGTGCGCATCATCGAAATCCATCCTGATATGGAACGCGATCTGGAAGAATTCGCCGAGGCGGTGGCCGACATGCCGCCGGCCCCGGGGATTTCGCTCGAGCCGGATTTTGTGCGCAAGGACAGGCCAAAAACCGGCGCTGTTCTGACGACACCGGTGCGCGAGGGCGCGCAGGACGACTGGTCGCGCTTTGAAGGCGCCTCGGCCGCGATCGGGCATTTCATCCGCATGGTGCATGAGGGTCGCCTCTCGAAGCAGGCGGGCTGGGAAGGCATCTGTGGCTATAACGCCGCCATGCTGCGGCCGCAGTGGCCGGTCGAGAGACTCAAACGGGAGTCCGAACGTCTCTGGGCGCGCCATGTGGAGAAGAACGGTCCGCCGCTGCTGCGGCTCGATACCGGCGCGCCGGCCCCAACCACCATGGCCGCCTTCACGCTGGGGGAATTGCTGGATGACACCACCTCGATGCCGCAAGACATCATCGCGCCGCGCGTCCTTACACCGGGCGGGTTGCTGGTGCTGGGCGGTGCGCCAAAGGTCGGCAAGAGTGATTTCCTGATCTCCTGGCTGGTGCACATGGCGGCCGGTGTGCCGTTCCTCCGTTGCGAACGGTGCGACGGCTTCACTCCGCCGCGTCCCTTGCGGATCTTCTATCTGCAGGCCGAGATCCAGTATCATTACCTGCGCGAACGCCTGAAGCAGATCGTCCTGCCGCCCGAGGTGATCGCCGCTGCACGTGACACCTTCGTGGCTACGCCGAAGCTGAAGCTGCTGCTGGACGCTGCGGGCAGCGCCATGGCCGCCGCTGCCGTCAAACAGGCGTTTCCTGACGCCCCCGTCGACATTCTCTGCATAGACCCGATCCGCAATGTCTTTGACGGTGGCCCGGACGGTGGCGGTGAAAACGACAATGGCGCGATGATGTTTTTCCTGCGCGACCGCGTCGAGGTTCTGCGCGAGGCGGTGAACCCCGATTGCGGGGTCATCCTGGTGCATCACACCAAGAAGCTGGGCAAGCATCAGGTCAAGGAGGATCCGTTTCTGGCGCTGTCCGGCGCCAGTTCCCTGCGCGGATTCTACTCATCCGGCATCATTATGCACCGCCCCGACGAGGAGGTCAGTGATCGCAAGCTGGAAATTGAACTCCGCAACGGACCGGCACTGCCATCAAAGCTGATCGACAAGGAGAAAGGCCAATGGGTCGAGCGGAACCCGATGAACGAGCGGTTGGTGCGCAAGGACGTGGGCGCGAAGCATGACGCCGAACGGGCGCGCAAGGGCGATGTCATTCTCGGCATTCTGTTCGAGGAGGCGGCCGAGGGCCGTCTCTACACGACTATGCAGCTCGCCGAGAAGTTTGAAAACAAGGGCGGCCTGGGCAGCAAATACACGCTCCGCGAGCGATTGAGCGTTCTGGCCACAAAAGGCTTTGTGAAGTTCCTGCGGGACGGAACCGCGTATGGCTATCCGGTCGTGCGGTCGCGGTTCGGATATCTCTGCGTCGAAAGCATGGAATTCGGTTCCGGGGAAGCCGTCGATCCGGAAACCGGAGAGGTCACGCAGGCCGCCAGACCCGTCTATCCGAGCCACTACAAATGCCCCCAGTCCGGGGTCTGCCTCGAGGTCGAAAACCCCCGGGTCTGGGTGTCCCAAACCGGCGTTGATGATACCCCAACTCCTAAGAGTGAGGCCTAACTCCTATGTCCTCCAAACTCCTGAACCCAACAAAAACAATGGCTTGCGAGACAGGAGGAGTTAGGGGTCTAACTCCTCCCGAACTCCTCTCATGTCCTGCTTTTCTATTCAATATCAGCAACTTGGCCATATCCGAGGAGTTAGTGCGGAAACCCCCATACTACGTATGGGGAGGCCAACCGGCAGGTTTGGCCTCTCCTCTCATACGTCGAGGGGTATCCGCGCACGCGGGTTCTGACGTTCCGAGCACATTCCGTTCCGACGACGGCGGCCTGTACCCGCCCAGGCACGCAACCGCCGTCGTCTTCCACCTTCGCCACCAACCAAAAAGGAGACCACCATGGTCGAAGCGATACTGACTACCGGGATGCCGGAAACAATCCCCGATCTGCCGCCTGCCTTCCATGCCGACCGCACGCTGCTCGCCCTTGACCTCGGCACCACGACCGGCTGGGCGCTGCGATCAGCGAACCGGTTGATCACCAGCGGCACGGTTTCGTTCCGGCCAAGCCGCTATGACGGCGGCGGCATGCGGTATTTGCGGTTCACCAACTGGCTGGGTGAACTGGATCGGCTGTCGGGCCCCATCGCCGCCATCTGGTTCGAAGAGGTCCGGCGTCACGCCGGCACCGACGCGAGCCACATTTATGGCGGTCTGTTGGCCACCCTGACCGCCTGGGCCGAGTTGCGCGGCGTACCTTACGAGGGTGTGCCGGTCGGCACCATCAAGAAACACGCCACCGGAAAGGGTAATGCCCCGAAGCAGGCGATGATCAATGCCGCGCTGGCCAAGGGCTTTCACCCCAAGGACGACAACGAGGCCGACGCGATCGCCATCCTGCTCTGGGCGCTGGAGACCCGCGGAGGTTTGCGATGAGCGGCATGCGGTTTGCGCCAAAAGGCTATGGCGGCACCCGCCGCGCCCCCGATCAGGTCAAGCGCGACGGCTGGAAGGAACAGAGGCTGCTGGCGGTCTCGCTCGACGACGACCGGCTGACATGGCCCGAGCGCGAACTGGTGCGCCAGCTCGGCGAGAAACTCTACGGCAAACTGGAAGAGGACATGCGTCATGACTGATTGGACCATCGCCCGGGTGCAGGACCGGCTGGAGCTCGCCGCCGACGTCATGCGCCAGATGCCGGGGGTGAAGCCGCAGGGGTATTTCAACGCCTGGCCCGAGTACTTCCACAGCTTCGCCGACAAGGTGGGGCAGGAGCCCCGGATGCGAAAGCCTCTACCATCGCCAAGGATGATCACCGAGGCGGATGAGGCGCTGCTCTGGCTGCGCTGGCTGGAGGTCGACGACGCCCGGCTGGTCTGGCTGCGCGCCAATGGCAAGCCGTGGAAGCCGATCTGCTGGGAGTTCGGGCTGTCCCGCACCGCCGCGACCCGCCGGTGGCAATACGGGCTGGCAGTGATCGTCTGGCGGCTCAACGGACGCGTGCCGCCCGCAAGGCGCTCGCAGCGTTTCGTGATCGAAAATGCAAATGGCCTGTCAAGGAAAATCGCCTAGCGGTACAATTTTCGGGTGTACACCGAAACGCGTGACACATTCGCTCCAGGACGCTAAAAACTTGATATGGTCGCAGGAGACGTGAGCGAACAGGGTGCGTGAGGAAGCGGTTTCAAGATAAAAAGCAACGGAAAGAACATTAAGACTGCCATCTAACCTATTGATATTGTACGGGTCCCTTCCAGCCGTAAATGTATACGGGGGGGCGAGGCGCGGCGCTTTCCCAGTGACGCAGAGAAAAACACCCGTTTCGTTTCGTTTTGCGTGGAACCTCAATAAAACAAGGGCCTGAGGGCCGCAAAACCCCCTCTGAAACGAAACGGCCCCCTGGGGGCATTTCGTTTCGCGGCGCTGAGGCGTTTCGTTTCGGCTAACTTTTCAAGGATATTCCATGGACGTGACGGACCTGCCACTCGGGCAGATCATTCCCTATGCGCGCAACCCGCGGCGCAACGAGAAGGCCGTGGCCACTGTGGCGGCCTCGATCGCGGAATTCGGCTGGCGCCAGCCTATTGTGGTCGATGAGCAGATGGTCGTGCTCGCCGGCCACACAAGGCTTCTGGCCGCGCAGCAACTGGGCCTGAAGACAGCGCCGGTGCATGTCGCCAAGGGTCTCACGGAGGCCCAGGCGCGGGCCTTCCGGATCATGGATAACCGCTCGAGCGAGAACGCCGAATGGGACAATGATCTGCTCGGGCTGGAACTGGGCGACCTGCTGGACGCGGAGTACGATCTCGACCTTACCGGTTTCACCGACGCGGAACTGAACACCCTGCTGAACGGCCTTTATGAGGGTGATGGGGCACAGGAGGGCGAGGACGACATCCCCGAGACGCCAGAAGATCCGACCAGCCGACCGGGCGATCTCTGGACCCTCGGTAGCCACCGGCTGCTCTGCGGCGATGCGACCGTGGCGACCGATGTCGCGCGGGTGCTCGGTGAGGTGAAGCCGCTCCTGATGGTGACCGATCCGCCCTACGGGGTCGAATACGATCCCGGCTGGCGCAACAAGGCCGGGGCCGCCGCCACCAAGCGCACCGGCAAAGTTCTGAATGACGACCGCGCTGACTGGCGCGAGGCCTGGGCGCTGTTCCCGGGCGATGTCGCCTATGTCTGGCACGGGGCATTGCATGCAGGCGAGGTTGCTGAAAGCCTTGAGGTTTCGGGGTTCAAGATCCGCTCGCAAATCATCTGGGCCAAGGACCGCCTGGTGCTGAGCCGTGGGGATTATCACTGGCAACATGAACCGATGTTCTACGCTGTTAAAAAGACCGGCAAGGGCCACTGGGCAGGAGATCGCAAGCAGACCACGCTCTGGCAGATCGCGAACAAGGATCAGGATGCCAAAACCGTGCACGGGACCCAAAAACCCGTCGAATGCATGCGCCGCCCGATCCTGAACAACTCGAGCCCCGGTCAGGCGGTCTACGAACCGTTCATGGGCTCTGGCACAACGCTGATCGCTGCGGAGACCACGGGGCGGGTCTGCTACGGGATCGAGTTGAACCCGGCTTACGTCGATGTCGCGGTGGAACGGTGGCAAGCGTTCACGGGCAAGGCCGCCGTGCTCGACGGTGATGGCCGCTCCTTCGATGAAATCAGCGAGGGGCGGTTGGCTGCATGAAGCAGTCGCGTCTCATGTCGCTGGTCGAGTCCGTCGCCAACGTGGTCGTGGGCTACGGGCTCGCGGTTGTCACGCAGTTCCTGATCTTTCCGGCCTTCGGGCTGCAAACGACACTGGCGCAGAACCTGAAGATGAGGGCGGCGTTTTCAGTGCTGATACCTGAACACGCGATCGTTTAGCGGACCGTTGCATCTCGGAAAGCCGGGTCGGCGAACGGTGCATCGGGTTCGCACACATAGAACAGCGCCATACGTGCCGGGACTTTGCCCCGGTTGCGGCCGGTCATGTTTACACCGGCTGGCTCGACGTAGACCTGTCCCGACCCGATCACCACCGGCTGCCTGTCGTCCAGTTCCAGCGTGAAGGCGCCCTCCAGCATGTAGACGGTCACCGGGAACCGGTGCGAGTGGTACGGCGTCACATCGCCTGGCAGCAACGTCGCGAAGAGCACGCGCACCTCTTGCTCGGCGCTCCTGGGCAGGCCCCGGACGCACTCGCGGTGAAGCGGCGTCAGCTTGGCCATGCCGCTGTCCTGGGCGCTCCGGGTCACCCCAACCGTCAGCGCCGCCGTCATCGTTTCGACGTCAGATTTCTTGTGCATGTCTTCCTCCATTGGCTGTCTGTCCGAGACTACACGGCGGGGTCCGTTGGCGGCAGCAGCAATTCTTGCGAAGCGCCCCGCAAAAATGCATAACAGTGAGATGTTCAACTGGGATGATCTGCGCCACCTCATTGCCATCTCGCGCCGGGGAAGCACCCTTGCCGCGGCCAAGGCGCTTGGCGTGAACCAGTCGACGGTCCACCGCCGATTGACGGAACTGGAGAAAGGCATCGGATTGACGCTGATGAAGCGGCATCCGAGCGGCTATCGCCTGTCGGAACTGGGCGAGGCACTGATTGACAATGTTCTTGCAGTGGAAACAGCGGTTGTGACGCTCGAACAGAAGATCCGGGCCGTGAAACTCGACATGAAAGGGGTCATCCGCCTCACCTGTCCGGAACCGACTGTGCCGCGCATTGTCGCAACCGGGCTATTGGACCGGTTCCACGCGCGCTATCCGGAGCTTCAGGTGGAGTTCATCACCAGCGACCGGTATCTTGACCTCAGCAAGGGTGAAGCGGATGTGGCCTTCCGCTCCGGCGAGCCGGTCGATGAGAGCCTGATCGGCCGCAAGATCTGTGACTCGATCTGGGCAATCTATGCCAGCAAGAACTACGTCCAGCAGAATGGCCGCCCCGGCAGCATCGCCGACCTCGCCGATCATGCTTTGATCGGCTTCGACGGTATCATGGAGAACCATCGCGTGGCGAAATGGCTTCCGGTTGCTGTTCCCGGCGCACGGATCATCAGCCGAGCCAACAGCATGTTGGGAACGCTATCGGCCGTGAAGGCGGGGGTCGGTATTGCGCCGTTACCGACCACGCTGGGGGATGCCGAAGATGTGCTCGTTCAGGTCCTCCCGCCTGTCGAGGAGCTTACGCGGAGCTGGTATCTCTTGACGCCCGCCGACCTACGAAAGACGCCACGGATCGCTGCGTTCGTCGATCAGGTGCTCGAAGACATACCTGCGCTGCGAAAAGCCCTAATCGGTTAGGTCTGTTTCGGGCACCGTGCTCGGCTTGCTGCAGGGTAATTAGGCCATTTCAATGCCGCAAGTTGAAGTCTTCAGTCGCGCCGCCGCCCCTGAGGGACGGCGGTCATCATCTTGTCGGGCTCGGCTGGGTCAGGCGGCCGGGAGTTTGTAGACGCGACCTCGATCCTCGACCTTCTCCGAGGTGACCTCGAGGCCAAGCTTTTTCTTCAGCGCCCCTGACATCGCACCGCGAACCGTGTGCGACTGCCAGTTCGTTGCGGCCATGATCTCCTCGATGGTCGCGCCGTCCGGCGCGCGCAGCATGGCGATCAGCCTGGCCTGCTTGGTGCCGACGCGCGGCGTGCGCGCCTTGGGCGCGGCCTCGGTCTCGGTGGGGGTGTCCGGCGTGGGCTCCTCGGTCGGCGCGTCCGTCGCGCCTGCAGGCGCGGTGTTCGCGTCCTCGGGCTCGATGCCTATGGCGGCGAGCCCAGCGTTGGTGGCGACCAGCGTGACGCCGTGGCCATCGCCAGTTTCGCGCCAGAGCGGCTCGCCGTTGCGCATGTCTGCCTCGACCTCTTCGAGGAAGCCCTTGGCGAGCAACGCGCCGACCACCTTGGCGGCGGCCCCGCCGCGCAGGCTGTCGGGCAGCGGCAGGGCAATGCGGTCTTCGTTCTGGGCGGCGCGCGAGAGAATGATCGTCTGGGTGTCGGTAAGCTTGGTCATGGTTGTCTCCGTCGTATCTGGGCACGCGACATGCGAGCCCTTCTACGAGGTCAAGCCCGCCACCCGGCGGGCGCGACCCGAAAGCGCTGGGATCACTCTGCGTGCTCGCCTTCGTTGAAGGCGCTGTCGGTGATGCGCTTCAGCATGCCGGCGTAATGCTCCAGCGTGCCGACATCGCCCCAGTTGACCGCGTCGGGGTCGGCATTGAAATGTCCGTCGCTGAGTCCTTGCAGTCGGGCGACCATCTCGTCGATCTCGGCTTTCTTGCCGATGAAGGCGCTTAAAGCTGCTTCCTGGTTACGCGCGACCTTTTCGGCGCGGAGCTGGTGGCGGGGTGTGGTCTGCGGGTTCAGGCGGGTCATCGTGGTGGCTCCTTCGTCAAGTTGCATCGTTTCGTTCGAAACAGCTTCGCTCTACCGGGCCGTTTGATCCACTATAATCACAGCAATTCCATGGCTTTAATCGGGGCGACGGGATCATAAAATGTCATCGGCCAGCCAGCCCATCGGCGTCATCGCCAAGCTGCTCGATCTGTCCGAACGGCGGGTGCAGCAGCTGAGCCGCGAAGGTGTGATCCCGAAGGCGGAGCGCGGGCAGTACGATCTGATCGGCTCGGTGCGCGGTTATGTGCGCTACCTGCGCGATCAAGCCGTGCGGGCCCAGGCCGGGGCGCCGGACTATGCCTCTGAGCGGGCGCGTTACATCCGGGCGCGGGCTGATCTGGCCGAGATGGAAGCCGCACAGCGGCGGGGATCGCTGATTGCAGCGGAAGACATCGAGGCAGCCTGGATTGCCGTTCTCGCGCTCCTGCGCACCCGCCTTCTGGCGCTGCCCGACCGGCTGGCGCCACTGGCCCATGTACAGACAACCGTCGGAGACACCCGGAACCTGATCCGCGCCACGGTCCGCGAGGTGCTCGATGATCTCGCGGAAACCCATGTGCAGCCAGACCCTGAAGCCGAGCCCGATCCCGCAAGGGTCGCTGAACCCGCCGGGGTCGCTGATCCCGCCGGGGCCGTTGACCCTGACGGGATCGCCGAGCCTGCGGCAGACGGTGATCCGGGCGCTTCAAACCCTGCGTCCGCCACCGGAGCTGACGATCAGTGACTGGGCGGATCAGAACCGGCGGCTGAGTTCCGAGGCCAGCGCAGAACCGGGGCAGTGGCGGACAAGCCGCGCCGAATATCAGCGCGGGATCATGGAGGCGATTTCGGACGCCGGCATCGAGAGCGTCGTGATCATGTCCTCATCCCAGGTGGGAAAGACCGAGATGCTGAACAATTCGGTCGCCTACCACATCGATCAGGATCCGGCGCCGATCATGGTGGTGATGCCCACGGAGCGGGATGCCGAGACCTGGTCGAAGGACCGGTTCTCGCCCATGGCGCGGGACACACCGTGTCTGACCGGCAAGATCGCCGATCCGAAATCCCGTGACGGGACCAACAAGATCCTGCACAAGCGGTTTCCGGGCGGGCATCTGACCATCGTGGGGGCCAACGCGCCCTCGGGGCTGGCAAGCCGCCCGATCCGGCTGCTGATGTGCGACGAGGTCGATCGTTATCCCTTCAGCGCCGGGGCGGAGGGCGATCCGGTCAATCTGGCGAAAAAGCGGACGGTGACGTTCTGGAACCGCAAGATCGTGCTGGTCTCGACACCGACCAACAAGGGCACGAGCCGGATCGAAGCGGCGTATGAGGAAAGCGACCAGCGGCAATACCACGTGCCGTGCCCGGAATGTGGCGCGGAACAGGTGCTGACCTGGCCGCAGGTCAAATGGGACAAGGCGGCAGGCGGCGCGCATCAGCCTGAATCGGCGCGGTATCATTGCATCCATTGTGACGCGGCATGGCCAGACGAGGCCCGATGGGGCGCGATCGGCAAGGGTCATTGGCAGGCGAGAGAGCGGTTCACAGGCATTGCGGGGTTTCACCTCAACGAGATTTACTCGCCCTGGATCCGGCTCGAAGCGATGGTGAAGGCCTTTCTGTCGGCCCGTGCCGGCGGCGATGAAACCATGAAAACCTTCGTGAACACCTCGCTTGGCGAGACCTGGGTTGAAAGCGGCGAAGCCCCGGATTGGCAGCGGCTGCTGGATCGGAAAGAAGACTGGAAACCGGGAACCATACCGGCCAACGCCCTGTTCCTGACGGCGGGCGCCGATGTGCAAAAAGACCGGATCGAGGTCGATGTCTGGGCCTGGGGCCGCGGGCTCGAAAGCTGGCTCGTCGATCACCTGGTGATCGAGGGCGGCCCGGGCTCAGAGGTCTGCTGGAACGGGTTGACGGAATTGCTCGGACGCAATTGGACCCACGAGAACGGCCTGCCGCTGACCATCGCGCGTCTGGCCATTGATACCGGCTATGAAACTCCGGCGGTGTACGGCTGGGCGCGCAAGGTGGGCTTCGGGCAGGTGGCCCCGGTCAAGGGTGTCGAAGGGTTCAACCGGGCCAGCCCGGTGTCAGGGCCCACTTTTGTTGATGCCACCATCGCCGGCAAACGCCTGCGCCGCGGTGCGCGGCTCTGGACCGTGGCGGTCTCGACCTTCAAGTCCGAGACCTACCGGTTCCTGCGGCTCGAACGGCCAACGCCCGAGGAATTGACGGGTGGAGAAACATTCCCGCCGGGCACGATGCATCTGCCGGGCTGGATCGACAGCGAATGGCTGAAACAACTGGTGGCTGAACAACTGGTGACGGTGCGCAACAAGCGCGGCTTCGCCCGGCTGGAATGGCAGAAACTCAGGGAACGCAACGAGGCGCTGGATTGCCGGGTTTATGCCCGTGCGGCGGCCTGGATCCTCGGCGCCGATCGCTGGTCGGAGGCGCAGTGGGCGGAATTGGAACGGCAGGTGGCCGTAGAATTTTCCGGACCAGCCGGTGACGCGGCGGCGAAATCCCCGACACGCCCTTCAGCGCGGCGGAGGACGATGCGGTCTAACTACATGGGGTGATCAAGATCCGCGCCCTTGCGCCGACTCCGCCAGTTCCCGGCGCAGGCGGCGATCGCGCTTGAGGTGCCATTCGCGGCGCATGGCCTCGATACGGGTTGGCAGGCGCTCTGCATAGATCAGGCACCACGCGTTGCCGCGTGTGGATTTCGCGCCGGTGCCGGAATTGTGCTCGGCCAAGCGGCGCTCAAGATCGAGTGTCCACCCAACATAAGTGCGATAGCCACAGGAGGTTTGGCTGCCGAGCACATAGACGAACCCGGTCATGTCGGCTTTTTGCGCCCATCGCCGCGATGGCTCATCAGTGGTCCACGGCGCCGGTTGGCGAAGTTTTCGAGGATCATACGAACTCGACGCTCGTCGATATCTTCTGGGTCAAAAGCACCGCCGCACCATTCCAGCATACGGTCATGATCTTCATGATCCGGATCGACGACCGCTTCGAGGAATTCTTCAAACCCGGTGGTGCCACCCACATCTTCAGGCGGGGCTCGACGCGCACCATCAACGAAGACGGGATAGTCGGTCGCAGGCTCACCCCCGCCCACATGTTCGATGGTAATGCGGTGGGTCCAGTCATCGCCGAAGTCGTAGATGTAGGTGAAACTTGTCAGGCCGCGTTTCACGAGCGCGCCAAGGTGCAGCGATTTGGCCTGAAGAACCTTTCGGCCCCACATCGCATCGTCCGGCATCGGCTCGCCATAAACCTTTTCGCCGACGCGGAATTCATAGAGATGCCGGTCTTCCCAGGGCATGACCGCCTGCACGATGTGATGCAGCGCCCGCAGGTTGGTCGTGATCGGCACATCGATCCGCCGCCATATCTGCGGTTCCAGATGTTCAAGCTCGATACGAAGGCGCGCGACGGTTTCTGACATTGGTCCGGTTTCTGGATCAGGAAAGGCTTCAGCATAGAAGGCAAAACGCATGTCCACAATCGCAGACCTGAAAACCCGCCGCGAGGCACTGGCCGCGTCCCGCTCAAGCGGCGTGGCCCGGGTCAGCTATGACGGCAAGACCGTAGAATACCGCAGCCTCGCCGAGATCGACCGGGCCATCGATGTGCTTGATCGGGAAATTGCCGCGCTCGAGGGCCGGCGCATGATCCGGCAGGTGCGTGTGACCACGACCAAGGGGCTGTAATGCGTTTGTTTGATGGGTTTCGCCGCCGGCAAACCGGTGGCGCCAACAGCGTGCGCGCCCGGCTCGAAGGGGCAATGTCCCGCCGCCGCCTGCGTGGTTGGCAGCCACCCTTGGAAAACATCAACTCGCTGGTGGCCTCAGGCGGCCCGCGCCTGCTGGCGCGCTCGCGCGAACTGGTCGTCACCAATGGCTATGCCGCCAATGCCTGCGAGGCCTATGCCGCCAATCTGGTAGGCGACGGCATCAAGCCGTCGTCGCTGATCGAGGATGGCGCGCTGCGCGACAAGGTCCAGCGGCTGTGGCTCGCCTGGACCAACGAGGCGGATGCCGACGGGCTGACGGATTTCTACGGGTTGCAGGCAATGATTGCGCGCGAAATGTTCGTGGCCGGCGAGTGCTTCGTGCGGCTGCGGCCGCGCCGGGCCGAGGACGGTCTGCTGGTGCCGGTGCAGCTGCAACTGCTGCAGTCGGAACTGCTGCCGTTCGAGAAAACCGAGGCGGCGTCGGGCGGCAACCGCATCCGCTGCGGCATCGAGTTTGACGCCATCGGTCGGCGCGTCGCCTATCACTTCCGCCGCCGCCATCCCGGCGACAGCACCGATCGGGGTGACGTGGTGCCCGAGACAGTCCGGGTTCCGGCCGGGGATGTGCTGCATGTCTATCGCCCGATCGATGCCGGCCAGATCCGGGGCCTGCCGCATGTCGCACCCGCCATGGTGCGGCTGTTCCTGCTCGACCAGTATGATGATGCCGAGTTGGACCGCAAGAAAACCGCGGCGATGTTCGCGGGCTTCATCACCAAGAACGCACCGGAAGAGGCGCTGATAGGGGAGGTCGAGGACGCGGGCGAGGGCCTTGGTCTTGCCAGCCTGGAACCGGGCACCTTGCAGGTGCTGTTGCCCGGCGAGGATATCAAGTTCTCGAGCCCGGCCGACGTCGGCGGCGGCTACGAGGCGTTTCAGTATCGCACCTTGCTGGCGATCTCGGCCTCGCTCGGTCTGCCCTACCATCTGGTGACCGGCGACGTGCGGCAGGCCAATTATTCAAGCCTGCGCGCCGAACTGGTCGAGTTCCGTCGCCGGATCGGGCAGTTGCAGCACGGCGTGATCGCGCATCAGTTCTGCGGTCCGGTCTGGCGACGCTGGCTGGAAACCGCGGCGCTGTCCGGCGCGCTCGACCTGGCGGACAAGGCCAAGGCCGGACCGGTGCACTGGATGCCGCCGCGCTGGGACTGGGTCGATCCGCTGAAAGACATCCAGGCGCAGCTTCTGGGGATCAACGCGGGGCTGATATCGCGCCGAAAAGCCGTCGAGGCGACCGGTTACGACATCGAGGAAATCGACCGGGAAAATGCAGCGGATGCGCAGCGCGCAGCCACTCTGGGCCTCCATTACAGCACCAGCCCCGGGGAAACCCAGGGGTCGCGGGCCACGCCTGTCAAACCGGCCGATCCCGAAGAACAGCCGAAATAGCAAAGGAACCACCATGAAAAACTGGTATTCGATCTGCGCCCTGAACGAGGGCGCCGAAATTTCGATCTATGATGAAATCGGCGCTTATGGCGTCTCGGCGAAAGCCTTTCTGGCTGATCTGGGCAGACTGCCGGACAAGGCGCCTCTGACCCTGCGCCTCAACAGCCCGGGCGGCTCGGTTTTTGACGCGGTCGCGATTTACAACGCCTTGCAGCGTCACGGGGGCGCCGTCACCGTGACCATCGATGGCATCGCGGCCTCGGCGGCCTCCTATATCGCGATGGCCGGTGACGAGATTGTCATGCCGGAAAACGCCTTTCTGATGATCCATGACCCTTCCGGCATGGTCATGGGCACGGCGGCGGACATGCGCGCCATGGCCGAGGCGCTGGACAAGATCGGCGGCAGCCTGATCCGGGGTTATGCCGCGAAAACCGGCAAGCCCGAGGCGGAGATCGCGGTGCTGATGGCCAAGGAAACCTGGCTCGATGCCGCCGAGGCACTGGAGATGGGCTTTGCCGACACCCTGTCCGGGCCGGTCAGGATCGCCGCCAGCTTTGATGTGAGCCGGTTCCGCAATGCGCCGCCGGAAATCATTGAAGCGGTGGAGGTCAAGGATGAACCCGAGCCGACACCGGCACCCGTGGCCATGGCCGACCCGGTTCCTGGCCCGGCGCCTGACCCTGTTCCTGACCCGGCACCTGACCCGGCTCCTGACCCTGTCGCCATCCGCGCCGAGGCCCTGACCTACGCCAAAACCGTCGTCGATCTCTGCCGCCTCGCGGGTCAGCCGCAGATGGCGGCCGCGTTCCTCAGCGCCGAGACCGGCTTTGAGGACATCCGCAAGGCCCTGATTGACGCCAAAGCGGCCAGTGAACCGGACATCTCGTCGAGCCACCCGCAACCGGGCCCCGGCCTCCAGGCAAAACCCTGGGGCGACGTGATCGCCCGCACCTTCAAACGCAAAGGATAGATCCTCATGACCACATTGACCGAAACCACGCATCCGGGCGGCTTTATCGTCTGGGAGGCGTTTCGCGATTACTCCCGCGAGGTCGTCACCATCGCCACCGGCGGCGCAACCCCGGTTCTGGAACCCGGCACGGTGCTGGGCCGGATCACCGCGAGCGGCCAATACGCCGCGCATGATCCGGCGGCTGTCGATGGCACGGAAACCGCCGTCGCCGTGCTCTGGGGCAAGGCCGACGCCACGGCTGCCGACGTGGATGCCGTTGTGCTGCTGCGCGGCCCCGCCATCGTCAACGGCCATGATCTGGTGTTTGTCGGCACGCCGACGGCGCCCGAGATTGCCGCGGCCCGGGACGCGCTCGCCGCTGCCGGCATTCTCACCCGCTGATTTCTGATAATTACGCGCTTCCAGCAAGACCGAGCCCGGTTCTTGCCGGAAGCGCTTGCACGAAAGGACTACATTCATGGCCACCATGGATATCTTCGAGACCGATGCGTTTTCCGTCATCGAGCTCACCCGCGCGCTTGAAAACATCCCCTTCAAGCCCGCGACCCTGTCCGGCTCCGGCCTGTTCTCCGATCGCGGCGTGCGCTCGCGCACCGTCGTTATCGAGAGCCGCGACGGCACGCTGTCGCTGATCCCGTTCTCCGAACGCGGCTCGGCCTACGACCAACAGGTGCCTGAGCGGCGCGACGTGCGGGCCTTCGTCTGCCGCCAGTTCAAGAAACAGGACGTGCTCTGGGCCTCGGAAATCCAGGGCATCCGCGCCTTCGGATCCGAAAGTGAAACCCAGCAGATCCAGGCCGAAGTGGCGCGGCGTCTGCGCCGGCTGCGCTCCGATGCCGAGGCCACCTTCGAATATCACCTGCTGAACGGCATTCAGGGCAGGGTGCTGGATCCCAGGGACGGCGCCACCGTGATTGATTACTTCGCCGAGTTCGCACTCACCCCGGCCGCCGAGGTCGACTTCGATCTCGACAACGGCACCCCTGCGGCCGGGTCGCTGCGCAAGCGCTGCCAGGCGCTGATCGAAAGCGTCGAGGACACCCTCGGTGGCCTGTCCACAGGTGCTGTGCAGCTGCGCGCCGAATGCGGCTCGGCCTTCTTTGCCGATCTGGTCGCGCACAAGGAGGTGCGCGAGACCTATCTCAACACCGCCGCGGCGGCCGATCTGCGTAGCCGCGTCTCCGACGAGGTCAGCTTTGGCGGCATCAACTTCCGCCGCTACCGGGGCAACGCCGCCTTCGGCGTGCCGGTCGACAAGGCGGTGTTCTATCCCGAAGGTGTCGAGGGCCTGTTCGAGATTTACTACGCCCCGGCCGACACGTTCGAGACCGTCAACACCCTGGGCCAGCCGCTCTATGCCCGCGCGATCCCGGACCGCGACCGCGACGAATGGGTGCGCCTCGAGATCGAAAGCAACCCGCTGCCGATCTGCACCCGGCCGCAGGTGCTGCGCAGCGCGCGGCGGACCTGATGAGCGCCTTCGCCTCAGCCCTTGATGCCCTGTTTGCGGATGAGAATATCACAACCGAGGCGGTTTACACGGACGGGAGCGGCACGCCTGGTCTCGTGCGTGTGGTCGCGCGGCGCGCCGACAGCATCACCGGCTTTGGCGAGGCAAGGCTCTGGTCGGAAACCCAGCGGTTTGATCTGCGCGTGCGCGACGTGGCAAACCCGCGCCCCGGCGACCGGCTGGAAATCGGCGGCGAGGCGTTCCTGATCCAGGGCGAGCCAACCCGTGATCCGGAGCGTCTGATCTGGACCATCGATGCGCATCCGGCATGAAGCTCAGGATCGACATCCGCCCCGACATTGCCGCCCTGATGCAGGCCGAAATCGCCGCGGGTGAAAAGGCGGTCTCGGCCGCGATGCGTGAGGCCGGAACCACCCTGAAAAACGATTGGCGCGGCCAGATCACCGGCGCCGGGCTCGGGACACGGCTGGCGAACAGCATCCGCAGCCAGACCTATCCAAAGGCGGGCGAAAGCCTGAACGCCGCGGCTCTGGTCTGGTCGAAAGCGCCGGTGATCCTCAGTGCCCATGACGCCGGACCGCTGATCCGCTCGAAGAACGGCTTCTGGCTGGCCATCCCGACGCCGGCCGCAGGCAAGTCCACGCGGGGCGGCCGGATCACCCCGGGCGAATGGGAACGGCGTACGGGTCTGCGCCTGCGTTTTGTCTATCGCCGGACGGGTCCGAGCCTGCTTGTGACCGAAGGTCGGTTGAACACCAAGGGGCGCGCTGTGGCATCCAGGTCGAAGACCGGCCGCGGGGCGGCAACCGTGCCGATCTTCCTGCTGGTGCCACAGGTCAAGCTGCCGAAGCGGCTGGATCTGGCGCGGGATGCCGCGCGGGCGGTCGATGGGCTACCGGGGCTGATCGTGGCGAACTGGGCGGAGGGGAGGGTTTGATAAATTCCACGACCGGGCAGGTAATCAGACTACAGCCCAAGTGCATAGATCAGGTCCTCGTGTTCGAACGCCGCCGCCATACGCTCGATTTCTGCCGCGGGCGCATGTCTGCGTTGCGCATATGCGCGCCAGTTCCTGACGACGGCCGCACAGTCGCGGATTATCTGATCTCCGTCACCGGGGCGCACGAAATACTCTGCAACGTCTTGCAGAAGTCGCAATGACGCGGTTGCGTCGTCGAAGTTTATCCGCGTTTTGAGAATGCGGGGACCATCTGCCACCGGGTTCAGATCGTAGCACGGGCTCAGCGTCCACCCCCGGCGTCCCGACCAGAGAAAGCCATGGTTTCGAAGGTGGTCGTCCGTATTGCTGATAAGGATGCTGAATGCAATCCGGCGGAACAGCTCGGCGCGATCACGAGCAGGATCCGCACCCTGATCAGCGAAAGCATCGATGATCTCCAGGTAGCTGCCATCGTCGTCTCCGTCATCGTGTTCCGTCATCGCCATGGCGCTGGTAAACGGGATGCGCGCGCCATCAATTCGATCGAAGCGCCTGGTGATGAAGATTGGACCGTGCTGGCTTGAGGCAAGGTCATATTCGATTGTTGTGATGCCCGAGTCCCGCGCCATATCGAGCGCAATCGCTTCCCAGCGCGAGATCGAATACCGGTCCGTCTCTTTGGGGAACTTTGCGATGGACAGGTTGCCATGCTGGTCGAACACGGATGCCTTAGGTCGCGCGCCGCCAAGGGAAGATCCCGGCGCGAAGATCAGAAGCAGATCCTCATCGGTTTCGTCACCTCGCAAAATTCGTTGTGATGCCTGCAACAGGGCGCCAAGGGCGACGGTGGTCGGAACACCTCGTGTCTGCGGCGCCTGAAATTCGGTCTCGCCTTCGAAGCGAAATCGCAATGCGCCGAGGCGGGTTTCATCCGAGACGCCAAGGAGATAATCGGATTCGTGCATTGTTCGTGGCGGCCGGCCCTCATGCTCCGCGGCGCGGCGCTCTTTGCGGCGCATGAGCTCGCGACCCCATGTGTCGGGAGCACTATCGCCCAAGGTGCCGAACATTTCTTTGTTGTCCGGGGTCGAGATTGGCCCGCGGACCAACGGAAGGGTCGGGTCGAACTGGAATGCATCGGGCGAGGCAAGCCATGCCGGGTCATGTTCGTAGGTCACACGTTCCCGGCGTGCACCGGCGTGGCGCCGCAACAACCCCACGCGGCGCAGTTGGCCGTAAGCATCAAGGAATACTTCAATGTTACTCACGGCTTCGCGCCCGCTTCGGGAGTTGTTCGGTGCTGAGTTGTTCCCCCAGCGTGTCCTTTATGTCGCCGAACCCTTTGAGCAAACCAAGCGCCTGGAGCACCAACATGTAGGATCCCATGCGCACATTCGGATCGCCCCGTTCCATCCTGTATAGCGTACTGCGCGTCGTCCCGGCACGTTCGGCGACAAGTTCCATTGGCAAACGCCGCAGCACACGCGCTGCCTTGAGGCGCGCGCCCAGGGTTCTGAGCTCCCGCTTTACTGCGGGTGTCGTGTTCAATGTCGGTGCGGGCATTTTGTATCACCTATGATCCCTTGTTGGGCTTTATGTAGTACAGATAATACAAAATTGCAAGTCTCTCGAATGTCGGACACGAGGGCAAAAGCCGAAGCCGCATAATGTTCGGCGAAACAAAGGTAAGTCAGAAACCACCGCTCCGCTCCAATTTTTCTGCGTCAAAACCCAAGAGTGCGACACAGCCATGCCCACCCCCCGCGAAACCATCCTCACCGCGCTGCACGCACGACTGCAAACTCTCCCCGCCACCGCACTGCGCGGTGAGATCCTGCCTGAGCGCGTGCCGGCCGCCGGCCTGCTGATCCTGCGCGACGGTGAGCCCGGCGAGCCGGAGGTGACACTGTCGCCGCTGGCCTACCATTACCAGCACCGCGCCGAGATCGAGGCGGTCGTCCAAGGCGCCGACCGGGATGCGGCCTTCGACACGCTGACCTCGAGCATCGGCGCGGCCCTCGCCGACGACCGCACGCTTGGCGGGCTCTGCGACTGGATCGAGGCGGAAGCGCCACGCCCCGTAGACCTGCCCATCGAAGGCGCGGCAAGCCTGAAGGCGGCCGTGATTCCGGTGATCTTGCACTACTCCACGACCGACCCGCTCAGCTGACTGGCCTGGTGCCTTGTGCGTCAGTTTGCGTCTTGCCGGAGCAGGATGAGTTTACCTCGGCGCCACTCTCAATAGTGAGTGTCTGGTAGAAGATTTCGCCGGAGACTTTCGCGCTGGAGTGCAGCTTGACATCGCCGCCGAATATCTTGCCCTCGAAGCGACCTTTGACAGCAACGCTGGCGGCGTGAAGTTCGCCAATGGCTGATCCGCTCTCCTCGATTATGATCGAATCCGCAGAGATCTTTCCATCGACTTGACCGAGCAATTCCATAAGGCCCGGCACAGACAGATCGCCAGAAAGTTTTGCGCCTGCGGCGAAGTGGGATCGTCCACCATGCGTGCTGGCTGAGGACTGGGGGCTTGGAGTGTTGGGGGGCTGTGACATGGTTGCGGATCCAATCGGGCCGGGATTCAGAATTTGCCGATAATCGCGGCATCGGCGTCTCGAACGAGATTAGTCGACCGTGACCTTCGAAAGATAGCCCAAAAACAAGTTGTAGGAGACTAATATGGCACGTGCGCAAGGCGCGCGGGCGCAGATGGCGCTTGCGTTCGAAACCATTTACGGCACGCCGCCGGCCGGCGGCTATACGCGGATGCCGTTTGCCAGCACCACGCTGGGAGCGGAGCAGCCGCTGCAGACCTCCGAGTTGCTGGGCTACGGCCGAGATCCGCTGGCGCCGATCAAGGATACGGTGACGGTGGACGGCGACGTGGTCCTGCCGATCGACGCCGCCGCCTTCGGGTTCTGGCTCAAGGCCGCCTTCGGCGCGCCTGCCACCAGCGGCACGGCGCCGGGGCCGTTCACCCATGAGTTTGTCTCGGGCAACTGGACGCTGCCCTCGTTCTCGATCGAGACCGGCATGCCCGAGGTGCCGCGCTATGCGATGTATTCCGGCTGCGTGCTGGATCAGCTGTCCTGGCAGATGGCGCGCTCAGGGCTGCTGACGGCGACCGCCGGCATCGTGGCCCAGGGCGAGGCAACGGCCGCGGCCTCCGCGGCGGGCACGCTGGCCGATCTCGCGCTGACCCGGTTTGGCCATTTCAACGGCGCCATCACCCGCAACGGTTCGGCGATCGGCAATATCGTGTCAGTCGATATCACCTACGCCAACAACCTCGACCGGATCGAGACCATTCGCGCCGACGGCAAGATCGACGGGGCGGACCCCTCGGTGGCAGCGCTCACCGGCAGCGTGGCGGTGCGTTTTTCGGACCAGACGCTGGTGACGCAGGCCGTTAACGGCGAGCCCTGCGAACTTGAGTTTTCCTACAGCCTGGCCTCCGGCGCCAGCCTGACGCTGACGGCGCATGCGGTCTATCTGCCGCGCCCGCGGATCGAGATTTCTGGCCCGCAGGGGGTGCAGGCCACATTCGACTGGCAGGCCGCGACCGACGCGATAGCGGGCCGGATGTGCACGGTGATCCTGGTCAACAATGAGGAGACATACTGATGCTGAGACTGAACCTGTCAACCGGCCCGGAGTGGCTTGATCTCGGCCATGGCGTGCGGTTGCTGATCGCGCCCCTGACCACGGCCGTGATGATGGCGGCGCGCGGTGATCCGGCCATCACTGATGCCGCGCAAGCGACCGAGGCCGACGGCGCCACACCGAACGACGACCTCGCGCGCGTCGTCGCCAAGGCCGTGGCCCGCATCGTGGTCCAGGACTGGGAGGGCGTCGGCGATGCCGACGGCACTGCGCTGCCGCTCACCCCGGACGGCCTCGATGCGCTGCTGGAGGTCTGGCCGATCTTCGAAGCCTTCCAGACCGGATACATCGCAAGCGGGCTGATCCTGGATGCGGAAAAAAACGCCTCACCGCCCTTGCCGAGTGGGAGTTCGGCGGGGGCGGTGACTACTGTGAAGCCTGCCCGTCGCCCTGCAAGGACTGCCCGTCAAAAATAAACGCGCCGCAAACGCTTGAGGGCTGGCAGGTTTGGGATCTGGTGCAGCGCCTTGGCGGTCAGCTGCGGGTTGCGGACCGTGCCGTCTTGGGCTGGGACATGGGGGCGGCGCTCGCGCTGGCCCGGGCGCTGGGAATTGACGCGCTGACCGCGGCCGAGCTGTTGCCCGGGATCGAGGCGGTGATGGTGCGCAAGTTGAACGAACAGATCGGAGACAGCCATGGCTGAGAAGAAGGTTTCTGTCCGCCTCTCGGCCGTGGGCGGCCGTCAGGTGCGCGCCGAGTTGGAGGGCATCGGCGAGGCCGGGGCCAAGGGCATGGGGCGGCTCAGCCGCGAGATGGAGGCGGCGAACCGGCGCATGGCGGCGTTTGCCGGCCGCGCCCGGGTGGTTGCCGCAACCGCGGCAGCGGCAGTGGCGGCAGCAGGTATCGCCATGGTCCGCTCCGGGCTGCAAACGGTGGACGCCCAGGCCAAGCTGGCGCAATCGCTCGGAACCACGGTGGCCAGCATCCAGATCCTCGAGCGCGCCGGCGATCTGGCCGGTGTCTCTCTGGGACAGATCGAACAGGCCTCGATGCAACTGACGCGGCGGCTGTCCCAGGCGGCGGCGGGCACGGGCCCGGCCGTCAAGGCGCTGGCGCAGCTGGGGCTGACCGCGGCACAGCTCCAGGCGGTGCCGCTCGACGCGCGTATTGCCCTGATCCAGGGGGCGCTGGCCGATCTGGTGCCCGAGGCGCAGCGCGCGGCGGTGGCCTCGCAGCTCTTTGGCGACCGCGCCGGTCTGGTGTTCACGCGCATCGATACCGCGACGCTGCGCCAGGCCACTCAGGACATGCGGGATTTCGGGGTAATCGTGTCGCAGGGCGATGCCGCGCAGATCGAACGGACCAATGACGCGATCTCGCGCCTGGGCCTGATCTGGCGCGGCCTGTCGAACCAGCTTGCGGTCGCCGCCGCCCCGGCGCTCGAGGCGGTCGCTGATGCGCTTGCCGCCGCGGCCAAGGTCACAGGCCCGCTTGGCATGGCAATTCAGGGACTTTTTGGCAATCTCGACCGGATCATCACCACCGCCGGCACGTTTGCAGGTCTGATGGCCGGGCGCTGGGTGGCCGGCATGCTGGCCGCGGCGTTCTCGGTCCGCGGCCTTGCCACCGGCCTTGTCGTGCTCAAAGGCGCGCTCATTCGCACCGGTATCGGCGCTCTGATCGTTGGCGCGGGGGAACTGGTGTTCCAGTTCACCCGGCTGGTCCGGGGTGCGGGCGGCTTTGGTGCCGCCATGGGGCTATTGAAAAACCTAGCCGCCGAGGTCTGGGACCGGATCGGCTTGGGCGCCGCCGCTGCGGGCGCGCAGATCGCGGCGGTGTTCCTCGACCTCAAATCGGACGCCGCCGCGGGCGTGGCCTCGGCCATCAAGAGCGTGGTGGGGTTCGGCAATGCGGTGGCCAACACGTTTGAAGGGGCCTATGAGGCGGTCAGGGCGATCTGGTCCAAACTGCCGGCGGCGCTCGGCGATCTCATGCTGCAAGGCGCCAACAGCGTCGTCAAAGGTGTCGAGAGCCTGCTGAACGGCATTATAGCCCGCATCAACCGGTTCATTGCCACGATCAACGCGGTAATCCTGAAACTGCCTGACTGGGCGCGTGGCGGTTCCACCGGGCTGGCGCCGCTGGCGGATGTCTCGCTTGGGGATATTGCCAATCCGCTGGCGGGCAGTGCCGCGGCAGCCGGAACCGCGGCGGCAGACGCCTTCCGGCGCGCCTTCGCCGAGGATCCTCTGAGCGTGCCGGATCTCGGCCTCGATCGTGTGGCCGCCGAGGCAGCGCGGGCCGGCGACGCCGCCCGGCAGGCGGCCACGGATCTTGGCACGGCGGCGGTGCAACCATTGACCAGCTGGCAGGCGCTGAAGGCCGCGGTCACCGGAGCCGGCACCGAGGGCTCCGAGGCGATCCGCGAGGCCACCGCATCGACCGACGGGCTGACCGAGGCCGTGACACAGGCCGGCAAGGCCGCCGGCAGTGCCAAGACCGCGATTGTCGAGCAGTTTGGCGCGGTGTCCAAGGCGCTCGCCGGCTATGCGAAAGAGGCCAAAGATGTCGCGGCCCAGATCGGGTCGTCGCTGGTCTCGGCGTTTCGCGGCGCCGAGGACGCCCTTGTCACCTTCGTGACCACCGGCAGGTTCGACTTTGCCGCATTGGCAAACTCCATTCTGGCCGACATCACCCGCATTGCGCTGCGCTCCGCCATTCTCGGCCCGCTGGCCGCCTCGCTCGGCGGTGCATTGGGCGGAGGCGCATCCGGCGGTGGCGGGCTGCTCGCCGGTATTTTGCACGATGGTGGCCGCGTCGGCGATCCGGCGCCGGCGCGCCTGGTGCCAGCGGCCCTGTTCGCCGGCGCGCCCCGGATGCACAGCGGCGGCTGGGCCGGTCTGCGGCCTGACGAGGTGCCCGCCATCCTGCAGCGCGGCGAGCGGGTGCTGTCGCGGGCGGACCTGGCCCGCAGCCAGACGCGGGCGCGGCCGGAGCGCGACGCGCGGCCGGTGCAGATCGTCATGAACGTGACCACACCCAATGCCGACAGCTTTCGCTACGCGCAGGGCCAGATCGCGGCGGATCTCGCGCGCGCCATGAGCCGCGCGCGGCGCAATCTCTGACAAGGATTTTTAATCATGAGCGGGTTTTACGCATGACCGGGTTTCACGCATGACCGCGTTTCACCCATGACCGGGTTTCACGAGGTGCAGTTTCCGGTCGATATTTCCTATGGCGCAACCGGCGGGCCGGGCTATGACACCAGCGTGCTCGCCACCGTTTCCGGCTTTGAGCGGCGCAACGCCAACTGGGCCGAGGCCCGCGGCCGCTGGAATGTGGCGCACGGGCTCAAGCGGCGCGAGCAGGTCGCGGCCCTGATCGCGTTTTTCCGGGCCCGTCTCGGGCGGGCCTACGGCTTCCGGTTCAAGGACTGGACCGACTTTCAGGCCATTGCCCAGCCGATCGGCCCGGGCGACGGGACGCAGACCATTTTTCAACTGGTCAAGAGCTACGCCAGCGGCCCCGCGATCAAGACCCGCACGATTTCCAAGCCGATCGCCGGGAGTGTCGCTATTTATGTTGACGCGCAGCCAAAAACCTCCGGCTGGTCGCTCGATCCCGCCACCGGGCGCGTCACCTTTGCCGTAGCGCCCGGCGCCGGGGCGGTGATCACCGCGGATTTCGAGTTTGACGTGCCGGTGCGCTTTGACACCGACCAGATGGATATCACCATCGACAATTTCGCGCATGGCACCTGGGGCCAAATTCCGATCGTGGAGCTGCGGCTGTGAAGGCGCTCTCGCCCGCACTTGCCGGCCATATTGCCGGGCCGGTGACCACCTTGGCCACCTGCTGGTCGATCACCCGGCGCGATGGCAAAACATATTTCTTCACCGATCATGACCGCGATCTGGAGATCGATGGCACCCCCTATCTGGCCAACTCCGGCTATTCGCGCAGTGCGGTCGCCACGCGGGCCGGGCTCGATGTCGACACGCTCGAGGTCGAGGCGATCTTTGACCACGCTGTCATTTCCGCGCAGGAGATGCGCGCCGGCCTGTTTGATTTTGCCTCCGTGCGGGTGTTTCTCGTCAACTGGGACGATCCCGGCATGGGCACCCTCATGCTGCGCCGCGGCTGGTTCGGCGAGGTGACGCTGAGCGAGGCCGGCCTCTATCGCACCGAGCTGCGCGGACTGACGCAGGTGCTGAGCCAGACCATCGGCGAGCTCTCGGGGCCGGAATGCCGCGCCGATCTCGGCGATGCGCGCTGCGGGATCGATATTTCCGGCCCGGAATGGACCCGGCCGGGCACGGTTCTGGGCGTCACCGACGCCGGCACCTTCAGCGCCGAGATCATTGAGCCGCGCGCCACTGACGGCTGGTTCAATGGCGGGCTGCTGACCTGGCAGACCGGCCAGAACGCGGGCCGCGCCATCGAGGTCAAGACCTGGGTCGCGGCCGGCGGCCAGGTCACGCTGTTTCTGGCCATGGGCTATGCCATCCAGGCAGGCGATACGTTTACCGTCTATCCGGGCTGCGACAAGCGGCGCGCGACCTGCATCGCACAGTTTGACAACATCCTCAATTTCCGGGGCGAGCCCTTCGTGCCCGGCCTTGATGCCGTGCTGGAGTATCCTGATGCAAGCTGACGAGAGGCAAGCTGACAAGATGCAGGATGACCCCGTACAGGATGATCCCTGCGTACAAGATGACCCGAGACAGGATGACCCCTGTCTACAGAATGACCTCTGTGCCGAGGCTATCCTGAGCGCGGCGCGGCTCTGGCTCGGCACGCCCTGGCGGCACCAGGGCCGGGGTCCGGGCGGCGTCGATTGCGTCGGGCTGATCGTGCGCGTGGCCCGGGATCTCGGCCTGTCGGACTATGACCTCACCGGCTACGACCGCCGCGCCCGGGGCGTCGGCTTTCTGGAGCATTTCGAGGCCAATCTGGTGTCTGTGCCGATCGCGGACGCGCAACCGGCCGATATTCTGGTGTTTGCCGATCAGGCCTATCCCTGCCATTGCGGGTTTTTGAGCCACTGGCGCGGGGCGGCGCATGTCATCCATGCCCATGCCTTGCGCCGCAAGGTCATTGAAGAACCTTATGCCGGCGAGTGGCGCCAAAAGGTCAAGCGCGCCTATCGCTTTCCGCATCTGGCGGACCGGCCGGAGGCCCTCTGATGGCGGTGCTGGCGGTTGCCGGTCTTGGCGCGCTCGGATCCTCGGCCCTGGGGTTTGGCTGGCAGGCCGGCTGGCTGATCGGCTCCGCGGTCGGCTCGTCCCTGTTCGGCCCCAGGCTGCCCGATCAGGAGGGGCCGCGGCTCTCCGATCTGTCGGTCTCCTCCTCGGCTTACGGTGCGCCGATCCCGATTGTCTATGGCACGATGCGCATGAGCGGCAATGTCATCTGGTCGTCGGGTCTGCGCGAGGAAAAAACCAGCCAAAAGATCGGCGGCAAGGGCGGCGGCGGCCAGAAGGCCACCAGCTATTCCTACTACACCTCGCTGGCACTGGCCTTCGCCGAGGGGTCGGCCGACAGCATCCTGCGGCTCTGGGCTGATGGCAAGCTGATCCATGACCGCGGCGATGCCTCGCCGGAGATATCAAAACCCTGGCTGAAGCTGCGGTTTTATTCCGGTGACGAGGTGCAGTTGCCCGATCCGCTGATCGAGGCCGCGGAGGGCGCCGGCCAGGTCCCCGCCCACAGGGGCCTGTGCTACATCGTGATCGAGGACATGCCGTTGGCGGATTTCGGCAACCGCATCCCGAGTTTTTCCGCCGAGATATCCTTTGCCGCCGAACCCTCCTGGCCCACCAGGCCGACCGATCTGCTGACGCCGGGCGAGGGCGGCCTGCTGGAGAGCTACGCGCGCAGTGACCTGGCGCCGGACTGGAGCCGCGGCTTTGTCTACATGCTGACAACGGCGCTCGATCCGGCCACCTCCGGCCTGCGGCGGTTCCGGCTCGACACCATGGTCGAGGACCGCCAGGCAACCATCGTCGAGATCACCGGTGATGCCAATTCCCCCGGTTTTCCCGGGGCGCTCCATTGCGGCCGCGATGGCGCGCTTTATTTCACCCTCGGCGGCAGCAATTCCGCGCCGATCCTGCGCGTCGATCCGGATGCGTTTCGCGAGACCGCGCGCTTCGGGTCCCCGAGCAGCGGCCTGAGCAACACCGACCAGCGCTTCGTCGCGACCACCCGCATGAGCAGCTGTTCCGCCTATGGCCCGAATGGGCTGGAGCAGTTCCTGCTGACCGGCTCGATCTTTGATGATCTCGGCCTGCTGCGCGCCCGCGACATGAGTTATATCTGGGGCGCGGGGCAGGCCGTCGCCGAGGCCCGCATTGTCGGCCTGGTGGGCGGCCGCACCGGGCAGGCCGCGACCGAGGGCTGGGTCCTCGGGTCAAATACCACCGCCACCAATCACCAGAGCCTGCGCCTCTACCGGTTGCGGATCGGTCTCGACGCGGGCTTTTACGGCGATGCCGCCTGGGGCGTCACGGAGTTCGCCGCGGTCGCGGCCTTCACCGCCCAGGACTTCGATGCCGCGGCCACCGGGTTTTATGGCGGCGCGGTCGGGCTGCTTTACGACACCGGCGACGACAGCGTGCTGTTCCAGGTCCGGCTGTCGATGAGCGGGGCCGCTGGTGACGTCTACATGGTGAAGTGGCGCTCTGGTGACGGCATCGTCTGGGCGACCAAGGTGCCGGGTCTGGTCAACCATGCCGCCAGAGGCTTTCCGGCGTCGCGGATCACCGGCCAGAGTGTCGCCTTCGCGACCGGCTCGCGGGTGACCCGGCTCGATCTGGCCACCGGCGCGGTCGCGTCAGAAGCGGTCTGGCCCGGCCTGACGATCGACGGCGCGCAAAGCTATGACGGCCAGAACGCGACCCTCCTCGTGCATGATGTCAGTTCCGGCTGGACCCGCCTGCTGCTCGATCGCGGCAGCGGCGAGGGCGCCGCCCTGTCGGACATCGTCGCGGATCTCTGCCGGCGCGGCGGGCTGGGGTCCGCGGACATCGACACCGGCGATCTATCTGCCCTGTCGGTGCCGGGCTATGTGCTGGGCCGCCCGACCGGTCTGCGCCAGGCCATCGAGCCGCTGGGCAGTGCGTTCTTCTTCGATGCGGTGGAGAGCGATGCCGCCCTGCGGTTCCGCGCGCGCGGCCGGCTTCCCGCGCGCAGCATCCCGGCCAGTGATCTGCTGCCGCTGGAGGGGGCGTCGGGCGAGAGTTGGCGCGAGACCCGCGCCATGGAGGTCGATCTGCCCGCGCGGGTCACAGTAATCCATGCCGACCGGAGTGGCGACTACCAGCAGGGCAGCCAGTCGGCCCGGCGCATTGCCGCCACCATGGCGTCGCGCAATGCGGTGATCCTGGAGCTTCCCATGGCGCTGACCGCCGAGACCGCAAAACGCGCCGCCGACAAGATGCTGAGCGCGGCCTGGACCGGCCGGTCCAGTTTTAATGCCCGCCTGCCGCCGGACTATCTGGCGCTCGACCCCACGGACGTCATCGATCTCGTGCTCGAGGACGGCACCACCTTCCGCGTCCGCCTGACCCGGCTCGATATCGGCGCGGATTACAGCCTCGCCCTCGAGGCGGTCTCCGAGCGGGCGGCGAGCTATGCCTCCGAGGCTGTTGCCGACCCAGGCTCGGGCCGGCCCCGGGCGCTGATCGGCGGCGTGCCCGCGACCCGGCTGATCCTGCCGGACATGCCGCTGTTGCGCGACCAGGACGACAGCGGCGGAGCGGCCAGCCGTCTCTATGCGATGACGGGCGGCTATGGCGGACCCGGCTGGCCGGGGGCATCGCTCTACCAAAGCCCGGACACCATCACCTGGGATCGCATCGGCGCCCAGACCCGGGAGATGGCCTGGGGGGCGGCGGCCAACGCGCTCGGAGAACCCCTCTCGCCCTTCGCCACCGACGAGGTCAACGCGTTGACCGTGTTCATGACTGCGGGGGCTGAGCGTCTGGCCGGTGTTACCCAGGAGGCCATGCTCAACGGCGCCAATGCCGCCCTGCTGCTCCGGGCCGACGGCGCGCCGGAAGTGATCCAGTTCCGCGACGTCGAGGTAAAAGCCTCCGGCGCCTTCACGCTGCGCGGGTTGTTGCGCGGCCGGCGCGGCACCGATGTTTTTGTCACCGGCCACGCGGCCGGCGAGACATTCGTGCTGCTCGAGCCCGGAACCATGGAGGCGACGCTGCTGGCGCTCGGCGATCTTGGCCTGACGCGGCACTGGCGCGCTGTCGGCGCCGGCGGCCTGTTTGACGAAGCGCCGGTCCTGAGCCGCGTCCTGACCGGGCGTGATCTCATGCCCTATGCGCCGGTGCATCTGCGGGCCGAGGCCGCGGGGGCCGATATCCGGATTTCCTGGGTGCGCCGCAGCCGGCTGGGCGGCGCCTGGCAGGACGGCAGCGGCGAGGTCATCCTCGGCGAGGCAGCGGAGGCCTATGAGGTGGATATTCTCGACGGGCCGGGCGGCGCGGTGCTGCGCACGCTCCGCACAACCAGCCCAAGCGTCCCCTATGCCCAATCCGACATTGCGGCCGATTTCGGCGCGATGCCGGCAACCCTGTCGCTCGTGGTCTGTCAGATCAGCGCGGTCGTCGGCCGCGGCTTTCCGCGCACTGCAACCTTGGAGATTGTCTGATGCCAAGCCCGAACCTCGATATCGCCCATGTGGCCGCCAACCAGAACCAGAAGGAGGTCACCGTCAACGATGCAATCGACGCGCTGGATCGGGCGCTGACCGAGATCGGCGCGGTCGACTTCTCCGCCGGTCCCGTGACGCTCACCGACGCCGCGTTTCGCACAGCTGCGGTGTTCCGGCCGGCGGCAGCGCTGACCGGGCCCGCCAGCCTCACCGTACCGGCGATCCGGCGCCTGTTCGTTGTGATCAACACGGACCCCGCCTACACGATCGCGGTCAACCGTGGCAGCACCACCATTGCCCTGCCGCCGGGCGCGGCGCTTGGCCTCTGCACCGACGGCGCCACCAACGGGCTGTTTGCCACCGGCGTGCTTCCGGCCGCCGCGGTCTATGATTTCGGCCTGGTCCAGGTGGCAACACCGGCCCCCGGCGCGGTCATGGGCAAGGTGGTGATCCCGCGGGCGCTCATCCTGCCCGCGGACTTCGCGGGGTCCGCCGGGCATGTCGATGTCGCCCCCGATGCCCCGCTCTGGACGCTCTCGGTGACGCGCAACGCGGTCGAGATCGGCTGGGTGACGATCACCGACGCCGGCGTCGTCGGCTTCGCCACCCTGGGCGGCGCGCCGGTCACCGTGGCGCCGGGCGATGTCATCCGGTTTCTCGCCGACGCATTTGAGGCACCCGCCGAGGCCAGCATCGCCGGCATCGCGCTTACCATTGCCGCGGAGCTTGCCTGATGCCGCTGCTGTTCACCACGCTCTTCGCCAGCGGGTCCGGGTCTTTGGCGCCCGGCGCGCCCGACCCGGACGCGGGCTTCGTCTGGCCGAACAATCTGCTCTATCATTTCCGCTCTACCAGCGGCGTTTTCAGCGATACGGCCGGCACGATATCGGCCGGGAACGGCGATCCGGTCGGCCGCTGGGGCAATCAGGGATCGCGTGAGGACGCGC
>JBFIHV010000002.1:0-26607 GCA_041601595.1 Amylibacter sp.
GCCCGTCGCGCAGGACCTCTTCGGCGCGGGTCGCCAGCGCCGTGGCGGCCTCCGCATCGAACTGCTGTGCCGGTTCGGTCTGGCCGAGCGACACGGATGTCGCGGAAAGCAGCACGAAAAGACACAGCGAGAAGATGCGGACGAAATACATCGGGGCCGGTTATTCGTAGACGATCGGCAGGCCTACATTCTTGCTGCCGAGCCACGCCGGAATCGGAAGCTCTTTCGCACGCAGAAATGCCGGGTTGAACAGTTTCGACTGATACCGGTTGCCGAAATCGCAAAGGATGGTCACGATCCTGTGGCCCGGCCCCAGATCGCGCGCCATGCGCATCGCGCCGGCAACATTGACACCGGTCGATCCGCCCATGCAGAGCCCTTCGTTCTGCAACAGGTCAAAAACGATCGGCACCGCTTCGCTGTCGTGAATGTTATAGGGCATATCGACGGTCAGGCCTTCGAGGTTGGCAGTGATGCGCCCCTGCCCGATACCCTCGGTGATCGAGTCGCCCTCGGACGCCAGTTCTCCCGTCGTGTAATAGCTGTAGAGCGCCGCCCCGTCCGGATCGGCGAGACCGATCTTGATGTCCTTTTTCCTGGAACGCAGGTATTGCGCCACACCCGCCAGCGTGCCGCCGGTGCCGACCGAACAGATGAACCCGTCGATATCGCCGCCGGTCTGCTCCCAGATTTCGGGGCCGGTGCCTTCGAAATGGGCCTGGCGGTTGGCGACGTTGTCGAACTGGTTGGCCCAGATCGCGCCGTTCTTCTCGGTCTTGGCGAGTTCCGCGGCCAGACGTCCGGAATATTTCACATAGTTGTTGGGGTCGCGGTAAGGCTTCGCGGGCACCTCGACCAGTGCCGCACCCGCCAGCCGCAACATGTCTTTCTTTTCCTGGCTCTGGGTTTCAGGAATGACGATAACCGTCTTGAATCCCATGGAGTTCCCGACCAGCGCGAGGCCGATGCCGGTGTTGCCCGCCGTGCCTTCGACGATGGTTCCGCCCGGGCGCAGCTTGCCGGATTTGATCGCATCCCTGATGATGCCCAGCGCGGCGCGGTCCTTGACCGACTGTCCGGGATTCATGAATTCGGCCTTGCCGTAGATCTCGCATCCGGTCAGCTCTGACGCGTGTTTCAGCTTTATCAGGGGGGTATTGCCAACGGCGGTTGCCAGATCTGGATAGACATTCATGTGTTTCATCCCAATTGATTTCCGAAGCTATTGTTACGCCGCCGGTCCGGTGACTTCAAGCGCCTGTCCACTCTTTCTGAAGCCGTTCCCGATTTAATGCCAGCCACAGAATGGATATGATCAGCGGCGTGTTGTTGGCTTCGCCAGAGGCGACAAGCGGCGTCAACTGGCTTACATCCAGCAAATGCGTCGCGATATCTTCGTTCTCAGAGCCAAGACCATGGGTTCCTGCGCGATACGACGACAGGTCCGCGAGTCCTATGTAGGAATAGACATACTCGTTATACGCCCCCGGCGAGGTGTAATACTTGGCCACAAGCTCCATCCGCTTCAGCGTCAGGCCGGCCTCTTCCTGCGCTTCGCGCCTTGCGGTATCTTCCGGTGTCTGGCCGCTGTCGCAGCGGCCGGCGACGACCTCCAGCAGCCACGGCTGCCGGTCGCCCCGCACGAAGGCGCCGACGCGGAACTGTTCGATCAGGACGACCTTGTCCAGCACCGGATCGTAGGGCAGCACCGTAACCGCATCGGCGGAAATGAGCGCCGTGCGCGACATCGGGCTGCTCCAGCCGCCGCCGAAGGTGCGATGCGCCAGAACGTAATCCTCGACCGCGAAGAATTTCGAATAAGGCCGGGTCATGCTATCGACCCGCACATCCTCATCGCTGAAACTATGCTTTATAACATTTTGTATTATATCATTTTTAGCGCGAACTCTGGACTCGACCCGCTCCGTTATCCGGTCCGCGTTCACCGGCGTGTTATACGGGGTCCGCTGCTCGTAGATCGACATGATCTCCGCAGCGACGTCCAGCGACGGTTGGCGGCCTTGTCCCTGCCATGTCGCCAGTTCCCACGGCCCGTCGCCGGAAATATCGGGATCGTCCATCAGGAAGAACTTCGCCGGACGCACACCGGCGCCGGTGCGCACCTGAATATCCGACAGGCCGTAGCCGTATACTTCCTCGAAAAATCGTAATCTTTCAAAAACTTCCGGGTCGGAGTTAACCAACAGCATTCCTTCGGCGCTGGCGCCTTCTCGCGCCGTCATCATCGGATAATCATTGTCGCGGACGCATTCGATGATCATGCCGTCGGCTGTTGCCGGCTGCGTATCAAGTTCCGACACCGGCCTTCCCGCAACCACCGACAACAGGTCGGGATCACGCAGTGTTCCGTACAGAAACAGATCGAAGGAGTTTGAGGGTTCTAGCGCCAATGGTAATTGGCCACACCGGTCAAACGACCGGAAATCGCGCCGGCCAGCACCATTATCGTCCAGATTTTCAATGTCAGCGCGCTCATGAAATACGAGATGGACCGCATGATCCAGCTGATCGGGACCTGGAAGGGATTGTTGAAGGCGTGCTCGCCCATTCCGTTCCAAACGCTGACGAAAGCGAAACAGATCGCACCCACGATCGCCATTATGATATTGGCCCTGATGCCCGCCACGATTGAATCGAGACCGCCGAAAAAAGGCCTCTGACCCAGCGTGTACCAGCCGACGACAAAACCGACCCCGCCGGCCAGAATATAGTATTCCTTCTTGAAGGTAAGCTCCGGATACCCGAGGCGATAGGTATAGGCGACAATCAGCGCCGTCAGAGCCAGCAGGATGGCTGCAATCAATTTGGGGGCTGTCGGCATTCAGAATCCTAGGTGGGTTTGCGCAATGTTACCTGCGTGATGTCTGTCGTACCATATTCAAATCCGGATGCGCAGGACGTTAAATAGAAATCCCACATATTCTTGAACCGCTGATCGAACCCCATACGAGAGATATCTTCCCAGTGCTCGTTGAATGTCTGGTACCACCGCCGCAGCGTCAGAGAGTAACTCTTGCCGAATTCGATCGAGTGGCTGAAATCGAGTCCGGCCCGCGCTATTTCTGCGCGCAACGCGGTCGGGCTTGGCAGCATGCCGCCCGGAAAAATATGCTTCTGTATGAAATCCACGGAAGTCCGGTAGCGGTCAAAGATATTGTCGGCGACAGTGATGATCTGCAAGGTCGCCTGTGCGCCCGGCTTCAGGCGGTCCCTCACCGTACTGAAAAACACAGGCCAGTATTTCTCGCCCACGGCCTCGAACATCTCGATTGACGCGACGCCGTCATAGGTGCCGCGCTCGTCGCGGTAATCGCGCATGACGATCTCGACTTTGTCCGCCAGCCCTGCCTTCCTGATACGCTCCCTGGCAAAGTCGTGCTGTTCCTTCGATATGGTCAGGCCGGTCACCCTCACGCCGCGCTGAGAGGCGGCATATTCGGCGAATCCGCCCCAGCCGCAGCCGATTTCAAGGATGTGGTCGCCCTCTTTCAGGCCCATCTGGTCGCAGATCGAAGCGTATTTCTGGATTTGCGCCTTTTCGAGATCCTCCTGTCCGGTTTTGAACAGGGCCGAGGAATAGGTCATCGTGCTATCGAGCCACTTGGAATAGAAGGCATTGCCGAGGTCGTAGTGATAGGAAATGTTCTTGCGCGCCTGCCGCTTGGAATTGCGCCGCCACCAATGGCGCAGCCTTTCGAACAATCGCGGCAATAGCGGCGCCTCGAATTTGTAACCGATCTCGTCGTTGTTGGAAAACACGACGTCCATCAACGCCTGCAGATCCGGCGACGTCCACCATCCCTCCAGATAGGCATCGGAAAATCCCATGTCTCCTTCGCGCACGACGCGGGCAAACAGATCCGGGTTGACCACGTCGATCCGGCCAACCGGTCCCGGCTTTTTACCCTTTACCGCGAAGACCCGTCCGTCCGGCAGGGCAAGTTCCACCGAACCGGCTTTGAGATTTTGAACCTGATCAAACACATGCGTAAAATAACGCGGCAGGTCGGTTTGACCCTCTGACGACATAAGTAGTGGCATTATTCACTCCTTCGTTACGGAAAATCTATCTCAAGTCGACCGTTTCTGCCAAGTACCTAAGTAACCCTCACGTCACGAAAATCCCGATAAGCCGACAGGGCAGCCTCTCTGCCGTCGGAAAGCGCGACGCGCCGCTCCGGCAAGGGGGATGTCCGGGACAGCCGCCATTTCCGCGGAACCGCCGCGAAAAACGCCTGCGCATCAGCATGGACCGAGCCGTCCCAGCCAAGCAGGAAACGCCTCCGATAGGCCCCGTCCGTATCGAATTTTTCCGCCTGCGTTTCGGGATTGAAAACCCTGAAATACGGCGCGGCGTCCGGTCCGCAGCCAGCGACCCATTGCCAGCCCATCGCGTTGGAGGCGGGGTCCCAGTCCACCAAACACTCCGCGAACCAGTCCCGTCCGATCCGCCAGTCCGTCAGCAGGTGCTTGGTCAGATAGGAACCCACGACCATCCGCAACCGGTTGTGCATGGTTCCCGTCACGTAGAGTTCGCGCATTCCGGCATCGACCAGCGGTTCGCCGGTCATGCCGCGCCGCCAAGCCTCTGCGTCCGCGTTGTCGCCGCGCCACGGAAACCCGTCCCAATCCGGCCGCCAGTTGTCCGAGACGATCCGCGGCGTGTGATATGCGAGGTGGTAGGCGAACTCGCGCCAGACCAGTTCCTTCAGGAAATGCTCGGCTCCGGCCGCACCCCGTTGCAGTGCCGCCTGCCCCGCGTGCCATATCCTGCGTGGTGAAATTTCCCCGTAGGTCAGGTTTTCCGACAGGCGCGACGTGGCCGGCTTCGCCGGAAAATCCCGTTCCGCGCGATACCCCTCAACCGCCCCGTCCAGAAAACGGTGCAACCTGTCCCGCGCCGCATCCTCGCCCACGGCAAGGTGCGGCCTGACCACCGCCGCGCCCCGGTCCATGGCCGCGCCCATTGCCCAATCCGCGATCCGGTCGCCCTGCGGCCATTGTTCCGGCGCGCGCAAACCGGTAACGGGCCGGACTTCGGTGCCGACATCCAGGCCGCGGACGGTTTTCCAGAACGGCGTGTAAACCTTGAAAAACGAACCGGCCTTGTTCGCGACGGCCCACGGTTCGAACAACAGGTGGCCGGTGAAACTCCGCGCCTCAAGCCCTTGCGCGGTCAGTCGCTGCTTGACGCCGGTATCGCGTGCGACAGAGGCCGGATCATAGCCGCGCGTCCAGAATACCGCGGCGGCATCGGTTTCCGATGCCAGGTCCGACAGAACATCCGCGGCTTTACCGCGCCGGAACACCAGACGCGAGCCGATCCCGCGCAGCCTTTCGTCGAAGGTCTCCGCGGCAAGGCCCAGTCGCCATCTCGGCGCCGCGCCCAGCGCATCCACGCATTCGTCATGCACAAACACGGGTATGACCGGTCGCCCCGTTGCCACGGCGTCGGCCAGCGCCGGATGATCGGCTGTTCGAAAGTCCCTTCTGAACCACAGAAGGACGGGGCGCGTGTCGGTCATTGTATTCTCTTTTTACTGAATACGGATGCCGCGCGCCCGCGGATCAAAATCAGGCGTTTACGTCGACGACCACCCTGCCCTTGACTTGACCGGCCAGGATGGCCTTGCCGAGCTGCGGCAGATCCTCCAGAGTCGCCGGTTGTATCATCCCCTCCAGCTTGTCCATCGGCAGGCTTTCAGCCACCCGCGCCCAGGCTCGCTGGCGCTTTTCGAAGGGCTGGAACACGCTGTCGATGCCCAGCAGGTTCACACCGCGCAGGATGAAGGGGATGACCGTCGCCGGCAGCCCCGCGCCACCGGCCAGACCGACGGCGGCGACCGAGGCGCCATATTTCATCTGGCCCAGCACACGCGCAAGCATCGGCCCGCCCACCGCATCGATGCAACCCGACCACGTCTCGGATTCCAGGGGACGCTTGACCGTTTCATTGATCGCTTCGCGCGGCACAATCTGCGTCGCCCCCAATTGGTGCAGATAGTCGGCGGTTTCCGGCCGCCCGGTGACGCCGGCAACCTCGTATCCCAGATTGGACAGGATCGCCGTCGCAACCGACCCGACGCCGCCTGCCGCCCCGGTGACCAATACTGGGCCGTTCCCGGGCTTCAGGCCGTGATCTTCCAGCGCCATGATGGCGATCATAGCCGTCAGGCCCGCGGTGCCCACCGCCATTGCCTGCCGCGTCGTCAGCCCGTCGGGCAAGGGCACCAGCCAGTCCGCGTTCACGCGGTTCTTCTGCGTGTAGCCGCCCCAGCGGATTTCGCCAAAGCGCCATCCCGTCAGCACCACGCGGTCGCCGGGCTTGTAGCGGGCATCGTCCGATCGCGCCACCACGCCGGCCATGTCGATGCCCGGAACATGCGGGTATTCCTTGACCAGACCGCCACCGGACCCGATGCACAGACCGTCCTTGTAATTTACGGTCGAGTATTCCACATCGACGAGCACATTGCCTTCGGGCAGGTCATTCTCGGTAATCTGTTTGACGCTGGCAGAAGTCTTGCCCTCTTGGTCCTTGTCGACGACCAAAGCTTTAAACGACATTGCGGCTGCTCCCTTGATGATGGTTCAAGTGCCAATTTGAAGAATTGCAGGGTGTTTGTCAGCCCCTAATCCGAATAACTTCGGGGCGCGTCCCGCCAATCAGGTGGCCCCCGCATGGCGTGTTCAGATGTTGCAGCCGTCCGACAGGGCCGGCATCGGGCAAATTAGGCAATTGAACCCGGCTGAATCTTCGCCTATATCGACGCACAGGCACCCGTAGCTCAGCTGGATAGAGCGCTGCCCTCCGAAGGCAGAGGCCACACGTTCGAATCGTGTCGGGTGCACCAATTTTTTCAATTCGCCGGCAATTCTTCAGGGAAGCTTCGGGCGTTTTGGTCCCGTTAGGCCCTTTCGCCCTGCGGCCGACGCCGGAGGCTCCGCCTTCTCGCGCCGCTCCCTGCCGACGATCCATGCCATAGCGGCAATGTCACCGACCTTTATTCGGGAATCTTCCCGTTGTTCTTAAGCCAATAATCACGCATCCACGGCACTTGCCCGTGCCCCATGTGCGGGAAGTCATCCCAGAACCCGCCGCCGGGGCGAATCAGGGCGATGGGGCGCGGGTTCCCGTGAAAAGCGACCACGCTCGCGCTCGCCGGCGGCGACTTCGGTCCTTTGAAAAGGTCGATGCCTATTGGCTGCCGCAGCCAGCGCTTGAAGCTGATGACCCAGTCACGTGGCCAATAGGCCAACGAGGTCGCCTTCTTTTGAACCCATACCTGCTCGATCCTGCACGCGTCAAACGCCGCTTGCGGGTCTTGCTGAAATTCGGTGAGGATTTGCGTCTGCTCCCCGAGGTTGAACGCAAATATTCCGGTGCCGATCAGTGCGCCCGCATGACCCGGTTCGCCGCCGGGGCGCCAATTATCACCCGTATCAATCGCCACAAAAGGAGCCTCGAAATCAAAGAAGCGGTCAAGCGGGCCGCACACCACGGTATCCATGTCGATAAAAAGCGCCCGCCCCCTCAGACCATACAGGTCGTCAGCGAAGACCGACAGTTTTGGCCATGCACCGTGACGCCACATTTCGGGCGTGCATCCGATATCGGGAATCGGGTAGGTTTCGATCCCGCAGTGCAACCCGTCGGCCTGATCCGTGAGGCAGACAAAGCGAAACGATCCCGTCAGGTTTTCACGCACGGCGTTGAAAAGGACGTTGACGTAGTCCGGCCCGTAAAGGCTTCCCCATTTCATGCAAATTACAACGCGGTCCATTGGTTCTCCATGCCGGGCCACCCAAACGGACCTCGTTGAATGGTCCTTGATAGCCCCTGAAATCGAGCAGGGTCAGAAACCCTGAAACATCTTATGGCATCAAGCCCCGGCGAAACCAACACCGAAACCAGCGTAAAGGTTTTGGCGGTATCCTGCTACGCTCCAAAAGAGGAATTCCCAACCGATACTCGCATCTCCTGCGACCTGTGCGAACGCTCCTTGACACATATCAAAGCCGCGGGCGCAGGATTGCCATATGGTGAAGATTGTTTCCGGCACCTGAACCGGACCGACAGTTGGAGTTGACACCCGTGAGGAAATACAAATCGACGACGGCTTTTCCGGCGGCATCACAGGGCGGCGGCGCTTGTTCCATGCAAGCACCCGACTTCGACTATGCCCCTCTTTTACCGCCAAGACATCGAGGAACCGGGGGGCCGTTAAATATCGTGAAATATCCTCCGCCTATCGATATCCTGTGCTATAGATAATCAGTCAAAGAGGTTGCCATGAAAATCAATTCGAGAATTTACGCTTTCATTTTGCTGACGATACTCAGCGCCGCGTCTCCCGTCATCCTGAGCATCGTGCCTTTGCGGGCGCAGGAAGCGCAGACAGCCTCTCCGCAGCCCGAAATGACTCCGGGGATGGTGCCCGAAAGCGCCATACCGTTTTATGCCGAATGGGCGGCTTCGCCCCACGCCGACCGGTCCGCGGAAGCCTTCAAGCATTGGGACCCCGAAGGGGCCGTTCCCGCCACTTGCGCCAAATGCCACTCGACGCCCGGTTTCCGGGATTTCGTCGGCGCGGACGGCACGCCGGCCGGCGTCGTGGACCAACCGGCCCCGATCGGCACCGTGGTTGCCTGTGTGGCATGCCATAACGACGCAACCGTGAATCTGAAGACGGTCAGCTTTCCCTCGGGCGTCACGGTATCGAATCTGGGCGGGGAAGCGATCTGCATGACCTGCCATCAGGGACGCGAATCCGGCGACAGTGTCTCCGCGGCCCTTGCCGGTTTCGAAGACGATGCCGTCTCGGACAAGTTGCGTTTCATCAATGTCCATTATTTCGCCGCCGGCGCCACGCTGATGGGATCGGTTGTTCGGGGCGCCTACCAATATCCCGAAAAATCCTATGTCGGACAGGAAACCCATGTGCCGCCCTACGGGACCTGCATCACCTGCCATGACATGCACGAGACGAGGGTGAAGGTCGAGGAATGTGCCGCCTGCCACCAGGGCGTGACGGACGAGGCCTCTCTGCGCAACATCCGCAGCGGCATGGACAAGAACGACTATGACGGCGACGGCGACGTCTCGGAAGGCATCGCGGCCGAGGTCAGCGGCCTGCACGGGCAGCTTTATGACGCGATCCGGTCCTACGCAAGAACCGTGGCGAAAACGCCGGTGGTCTATGACGGGCACAGCTATCCGTATTTCTTCCTCGACAGCAACGACAACGGCGTGGCCGATCCGGAGGAGTTGAACGTTCCGAACCAGTTCAAGGCCTGGACGCCCCGGCTTGTGAGGGCGGCCTATAACTATCAGTTCGTCGCGAAAGACCCCGGCGGCTATTCGCACAATGCGGCCTACCTCATGCAGGTCATGTACGACTCCATCGAGGATCTGGCCGGCAAGGCGGATATAGACCTTGGGTCCGCTCAACGGCCATAGGCCACAGCAGACGGAAATCGCGGGCCGCGCCCTGTTTTCAAGGCGCGGCGCCAGTGTCTGTTATTCCTTGTCCCGGTCTTCCGGACTGATCTCTCGTCCGCGTTGCCACAACCGCAACCGCAGATCGCGGGTCTCTGCCGATCCGTCATGCCATCTAAGAACGAATGCGTGGGTCAGGCGGAAACCGGCCGCATTTATGTTTCCGGCCGCCCCGCGTCGGTTTGCCGAGGATTTTATTGCGTGCCGGACCGCAAAAATGTACCTTTCTTAAAAGAAGTTAACGAATTTGGAATGTGCCAGTGAGTGTGTTTGAATATCCGAAGCGGCCCATGCGGCCAGAAGAAGCCGAAATCGGCGAAAACGTAATCATCAACCTGATTGCCAAGACGATGTTCGAAAGGGGCACGGTCACACCGACGATCCTGTCCGATGAAGTCAAACTCGCCAAATCCGTGATCAACATCGTTCTGGAGGAGATGACCCGCCTGCAACTTGTTGAGTCGCGCGGACTCGCCACGACCGATATCAAATCCGATATCCGGTACCATTTGACGACCAAAGGCAGCGCCGTCGCGCTGGAGGCGATGGCCCTGTCGCAATACATCGGGCCCGCTCCGGTCACGCTGGAGTCTTTCACACGTCAGGTCAGGCGCCAGAGCATCGCGCATGAAAAGGTCAACCGCGAAGATCTGGAAGCATCCATGAGGCATCTTGTCTTTCCGGAAGACATTCGCGCCCGCCTCGGCCCTGCGGCCAACTCCGGCAAGTCCATCCTGCTCTACGGAGAGCCGGGCAACGGCAAGACCTCGATCGCCGAGGCGCTGGGGACGGCTTTCAAGGATACGATCTTTGTTCCCTATTCCATCATCGTCGGGAACCAGATCATCAAGTTCTTCGACGAAACGATCCACCATCCCGTCGAGTCTTCGGTACAGGGGGAACGGCGCGATGCGGCGCTGGACATGCGCTGGGTGGAGTGCGAGCGTCCGGTCGTCATCACAGGCGGCGAGCTGACCCTTCAGATGCTGGATCTCATGTACAGCACGACTTCGCGGTTTTACGAGGCGCCTATCCACCTGAAGGCGCTCGGCGGAATATTCATCGTCGACGACTTCGGTCGGCAGCAGACCACGCCGAGAGAGATCCTGAACCGCTGGATCGTCCCGCTCGAAAAAGGGCATGATTTCCTGCATTTGCACACAGGCAAGAAATTCACGGTTCCTTTTGACCAGTTGGTCATCTTCTCGACCAACATGATGCCGGAAGAATTGTCGGACGGCGCCGCGTTGCGCCGCCTGTACTTCAAGATCCTCGTTCCGACGCCAACCAAGGAAAACTATCTCAAGATCTTCGAGGGGGCCGCCGGCACAGCGAAACTCGACTTTCCAGCCGATGTCGTCAGCACCTTTTTCGACAAGGTCTACACCGCGGACCGGAAAATTCCGTCCGGTTCGCACCCGAAATTCCTGCTGGACCACATCAAGGCGGCCTGCGTATATGCGGAAACCGAACCCAGAATTACCGGCGAGTTGCTGGAACTCGCCTGGAAAAACGTGACCGCGGATTCGGCGGCGTCAGCGCGGGGCTAGCTGGATAAACATCTGCACGATGGTAATCCCGACCGGAACGATCACGATGATCAGGTTGGTCGGGAACAGGAACAGCGCCAGCGGAAACAGCATCTTGACCGGCAATGAGTTCGCCTTTTCTTCGGCGCGGATCATACGGGCCTGACGCATTTCGCCACTGTAGGTCCGAAGCGTCTTGGTGATGCTGGAGCCCAACTCTTCGGATTGCTTGAAAAGGATCGCCAACGACCGGGCCTCATCCACGTTGATCCTGTCGGCGAAATTCGACAGGGCGTCACGCAGCGCCCGCCCCGCCCGCACTTCCAGCGAGATGATGGCCAAATGCGTGCCGAAGTCCCGGTTCGTGTTCAGGAACTCCCGCATGACGCGATCAATCGCGGCCTCGATGCTGAGGCCGGCGTCGACGCAGACGATCAGCAGGTCCATGAAATCGGGGAACAGCTTGCGATAACTTGTCTGCCTGATCTTGCCGAGACGGTCCAGATAGGCGTTCACCAGAATGAAAGAGACCCCGGACGATACAGCGGCCATGACCAATGCCATTACGGGAGTGATGTCGGGAAACATTTTCGTGACGGAATAGGCGAACACGATGAATACCGCCAGCGCCACCGCTGCCCGCACGCGCTGGAAAGTCTGCGGCGCTGTCGGACTGAAGAATCCGGCGCGTATCAGGCGAAATTCAATCGCATCCTTGTTTTTCGTCTTCGTGATATCGAAATAATGGCGGATATACTGGTTGTCCGATCCGATGAGTTCGTTCAGTTTCTGCTCTTCGTGCGCATTCATGTTGTGGTAGGTGCCCGGCAGGCCGGACATCTTTTCCGCAACCTCCCTGCGGCGGCTCAAATAGCTCATCACCGGGAAGACGATCAGAAGGACCGCCAGAAAAACCGTCGCGAGTATCAGGAAATTTTCCATTTTCTATCGTCCTGCTGCTTAGAAGTCGAACTTTACGAGGCGGTACAGAATTATGATGCCGAAAATCATGAAGAACCCGCAGACCCCGACAACGATCCCGCCGTAGCCGCTTTCCCAGAGCGGATCGAAATAGGTCGGAACCAATGTGCGGATCATCAAGAACAGCAGGAACGGGAACATCGCCATGATCACCGCCGTGATGCGCCCCTCTGCTGAAATCGCCTTGATTTTCGCCTTCATCATGATCCGGTCGCGAACCATCGTCGCCAGGTTTTGCAGTATCTCGATGAGGTTGCCGCCGGTACCGCGTTGTACGCTGATCGAAACCGCCAGAAGTTTCGTTTCGTCCAGACCCACGCGCTGAACCATGTTCAACAGAGCATCGTCCAATTCGATCCCGTAGGTCAATTCGTCGCTCAGAATGCCGAATTCGCTGCCGATCGGGTCCGGCATCTCGTTGGCGACAAGGTTGATGGCTGACGGCAGAGGATGCCCTGCCCCCAGGCTTCGGATCATCACCTCTATCGATGACGACAGTTGGCTCTGAAACTTCTTCATGCGCCTCGCGCGCCGCCAAAGAACAAACAGAACCGGCAGGGCAACGGTGGAAGCCGCCGTAAGCACGCCAACAACCAGGTAATTGTTGCTGAAGAACAGGCGCCAGAACAGGAAGGCGCCGACCGCCGAGGCAATCACAAACAACATGCGTTGCGTCGCGTTGCTCTGCAATCCCGACTGAAGGTACATATCAGAGAACCACCGGCCGGAAAACTTGCGCGCATCGCCTTTCGCCAGACCGCGCATCCGCAGCATTTCGTCATAAGTACCGAGCTTGTTGCCGGACAGTTTCAGCAATTCCAGACGGAAATTGACTTCCTTGTCCTTGCGTCGGGATGCGGCGAAGACACGCAGGAAACGGTCTATAGCCACCAGGGCCGCGACAAAAACCAGAGCATAGATAATTATGAGGGGCATTGAATGGTCCTATGTTTTTGCTGAAGGGTCAAAATACTTGTTATCCACCTCAACGCCGATTTCACGGATGCCTTCCAGGAACCTGGGCCGGATGCCGGTTGACTGGAATTCGCCTTTGATCTTGTGGTCCTGATCGACACCCATCCGCTTGAATTTCATGATTTCCTGCAACTGCACGACATCGCTTTCCATACCGGTCACTTCCGAAATAGAGACAACGCGCCGGGTCCCGTCATGCAGGCGCTGAACCTGCACGAAAAGCGTGATCGCCGAGGCAATTTGCGCTCGGACGCTCATTTGCGACATGGGCATGCCGGCCATGCCGACCATCTGTTCGAGGCGGGAAATCGCGTCACGCGGGCTGTTGGCGTGCACCGTCGTCATCGAGCCTTCGTGACCGGTGTTTACGGCCTGAAGCATGTCGAACGCCTCCTCGCCGCGCACCTCGCCGACGATGATCCGGTCGGGCCGCATCCGCAGGGCGTTCTTTAGCAGTTCGCGCTGTCGCACCTCGTTGCGACCGTCAAGCGTCGGCGGGCGGGTTTCCAGCCGCACTACATGGGGCTGCTGCAATTGCAGTTCCGCCGCATCCTCGATCGTGACCAGACGTTCCTCGTGCGGAATATATGCCGACAGCGCGTTCAGCAGGGTCGTTTTACCGGAACCTGTCCCGCCGGAAATCACCAGCGAAATGCTACCCTTGACGGCAGCGATCAACAAGGCGGCCATGGCCGGGGAAAGCGCGCCGTTTTCAACCAGCCGGTCCAGGCTGTAGGGCCGTTTCGAAAATTTCCGGATCGAGACCTGCGGGCCATCCACCGCCACGGGCCGAATGGCCACGTTCACCCGCGACCCATCCGCCAGACGGGCATCGACCAGCGGCGAAGACTCGTCTACCCGACGACCGACCGCAGCGACGATCTTGTTAATGATGCGCAACAGGTGCGACTCGTCCTTGAACCGCACTTCGGTTTTTTCCAGCTTGCCGAAGCGCTCGATATAGACGTCATCCGGCCCCTTGATCAGAATATCCGCAATGGAGTCGTCTGCCAAGAGCGGTTCGATAGGACCAAGGCCCAGCATCTCGTCCGTGATGTCCGAAATAAGGGTTTCCAGCTCTTTGGCATTGAGCGGAAAGTTGTTCTCGCGCACGTAGTCGCGCACCATGGGCCGGATTTCTTCGTGCAGCTCGTCCCGTTCGAACGTATCGAGAATGCCCAGGTTGATCTTGTCCAGCAGATAGCGGTGCAGGTTTACCCGCTCGCCCACGAAATCGGGCAGCTTGCCGTTCTTGCTGCCGGGCCTGGCCGGTTTCGCCGGTGCTTCAACGCCATTCGACACCGGTTCCACCTTCAGATTCTCGATCTGCAGAACCTCCCCTTTCTTAGGGGCTTCGCTGTTGTCTTCGACGCTGCGGAAAAACCGACCGACCATTTTACTCTCTGCCTCCTACGACACTATTTAACGATGACCTTCGTTCCAATTTTCACGCGGGAAAAGAGGTCCATTACATCCCTGTTCGAAAGCCGGAAACATCCCGACGTTTCGTATCCGCCGATGGTCGCTGAATCGTTCGTACCATGTATGCGGTACAAGGTATCCTTGCCATTGCTATACAGATAAAGCCCGCGCGCGCCCAACGGATTGTAGGGCCCCGGCGGCACATAATCCGGCAGATCAGGCTGCCGTTTGCGCATCTCGCTCGGCGGTCGCCATTCGGGCCACTCCGCCTTTCGCCCGACGCGTGTCACGCCGGTCCAAGTGAAGCCGTCGCGACCCACGCTGATCAGATATTTCTCGGCCTTGCCATTCGGCAATACACGGATCAGGGTCCGTTCCTCGTTCGAGATTATGATCGTTCCGACCGGTTCGCTGGTGGCGAAATCGATGATTTCCATGGTCGCGGGCCCATGCGTGCGCGGAACCGTTGCACTTGCCGCCACACGCATTCCCATTTCAATCCTGGCATCGGGGGCGCCCAGAAACGACCTCTCGGCCAGCGCTCCGGCGACCGACAGCAGGATAACCACGGCCACGGTCGCGGACAGCCTTGCCGCACTTGCCAAACGCCACCAGATATCCGCACCCCTGTCCATCCGTCCTATTCCGCGATCTTCGACTTTTTCACATATTTGTTCAGGTCCTTCAGGAACTTGCTGCGCATGTTGACCTCCAGCGGCAGAACACCGCGGTCGAACGCCTCTCTCAGCGTCGCGGCATCCCGATGGAAATAGTACACGGGGACTTCGCCGAACAGTTCCTTGATGGCTTTGGAACCGATCGAGGATCCAAGCCAGGACGACTCATACTTGTTGATCACGATGCTCATTTCGAAATTGTCCGACCGCAGGCCGCGCACGCGGTCCAGCAACTCTTTCGCGTGTTTCAGCGATGGCAGATTCATTTCGGTCACGATTGTGACTGAGTTCACCGCGGACAGAACGTCGTTTTTCCACGAGGTCTCGTAATACGGCATATCGAGAATGGTATACTGATGCTGCATGCTGACGGCATCCAGCATCCGCAAGACCAGTTCCGACGAACGCGCCTCTGTCACAACTTCCGGACGCTTGAAAGAGAAGATGTCGAAATTTCCGGGGTGCTGCTGGCGGATGATGTTAACGAACTCCGCATCGATCCTGGAGGGGTTCTCGATAACCGAGTCGATGCCGAAGGCATTGGGCTGGTTCAACACGTAGCCGCAGTTGCCGGTTGAAAAATCCAGATCGAAGAGCGCCACGGTGGGTTTCACCTTGCCCTTTGGCTTCGCCAGAATCTGGGCCAGGGAAATGGCAATGCTTGTCGCCCCTGCCCCGCCGGAGGCCGAGACCACCGCATGCGCCATGGATGTCGTGGAGCTCGTATTACGCACAGCACTTTGCAAAGAAGCATGGAGTTGTTTCTTGTCCAACGGTTTCGGCAGCCAGTCATGCACATGCAACTGGAACAACCGGCGCATCTGCGATTCGGACAAGGCCTCTGAAATGATGATCAGCGGCGTGCCGGAAAAGCGCACCCGCACATCGGACAGAATGTCCAGCTCCTTGTCGTTCACTTTCTGCAGATCGACGACGATCACATCGGCAGGGGCCGCTTTCTCGATCGCGACAAGGCTGCCAAGCTCCACCAGCGCCGTCTGGTACCGCGCGGACAGAGACAGGACGTCTTCAAGTTCCCTGGCCGACGCAGAGTTCGTATAGGCGACCAATACGGAATTGGATTTCATTGAAGTCATAGGTGAATTCATCCGGTTCTCTCTAACATGAGTTTGCACTGCAAAGGTCTTCGCTGGTGATCGTTACCGGGTGAGCCGGGATCGTGAGTTGGTTGAGCCTCAGTAACGCACCGATTATAGGCAGATCAAAGGTAATATCTTTCACTTCAAGCCTGATTGTCAGGACCGGACCATCAGGCCGGCCCTCGTATCCCAGACCGGCGCGGTAATAGGTCACAAGCACGTTGTCCGCGCCAATTCGGCTGTTGAAATCGCACATGCCGGGAATGCTGTTGGCGGACGGATTGCCGCAGGTGTCGTCGGTTACGCCGGTGGGATTGGCGCCAAAAATCAGGCGGTTCATCTCGTCCGCGCCACATGCCGTCGTGCCGGCACCGCAACTTGCCGAAACAACCGTTGCCGGAACCGGATCGCCCGCGACGCCCGCGCCATTGAATACCGACATGTCACCGATCAAAGGATCGGAGACAGCGGCATGCCGCGCACCGGCCTGCAACGCCTTGACGGTCTGGTTCCATTGAAACACGGCATAGCCGAACTCGACGAAGGCAGCCAAAGTCAGCAAGACCAGCGGAAAGACAATCAGCCCTTCGATCATGGCGGTGCCCTCTTCCCGTCGGGCAAAACCGGATAGTCTCGCCGCCGTCACCATCCGTAATACCTTTCCTGGTGCGTGTAGCTGATGCTGATGTTCCCAATCCGCAGAAAACCGAATACCGGCGACGGAGCATAGGTCATGGTTCCCGTGACAACGACAGTATCGCCTGCGGTCGGACTGGGAACCGGGACGGCGGGCAGGATAGTGACCGCGCCCTCGCCGCTCCAGTTTGGAACGCGCAGGTTTCCGGTTCCTTCGGGATTTCCGTATAATGCGATGTTTTCCGCGATGGTCAGGCTGCACGGCGCGAAGACGGGATCGCAGCGGGTCCAGTAGCGTGCGGCATCCCGAACCCCGACCTCCAGAAGTTGCCTTTGCCAGAAGACATTTCCGAACTCGAGAATGCCGACCGCAAAGATTGTCACGACGGGAATTACAAGCAATGCCTCGGCAAGGATTGTCCCTTCGTCATTCTTCCAAAACGGTCGTTTCCAAGTCACTTTCATCTACGCTACCAACACCGAATATCGTGCCTCTGCCCGAGCGCACGCCCCTTTTTGTAAAATACGTCACTTGGCAGACCCGATGCAAATCACATCACAACTGGTCGCCAGGTGTATCGATTTGAGTCTGCCCCGCATTCGGCGGATACGGATTTACCGTTTGTATCGCCAAGTTTGCTTCCGGCGCGTTGCCTACGCCCAGAGTAACCGTGTCCCAGTGGTTCTGGTATTCTGCGCAGGCGGAAACGGCCAGCAAAGCCAGTACTGCCATGAGCGCTTTATTTCTTACTGATAAGAGCATCGTCAAAATCCAAATCAATTATGTGTCCATAAGGCCCGATAATTCCGTCACCGTCGCGGAAGGCGCGGATCATGTCCTTGTCGACCTCCAGCAATCCGAGCAGGAACAACTCGACATCATCGGAAGAGCGTGTTGTGTCCAAAGGCGAGCGCAAAGGCTCGTTCGGCGCGCCTGGCCTGACCAGCGTCGGAGTGACAACGATGACCAGATCGGTTTCGTTCTTTTGAAACGCGGTGGATCGGAACAGCGCGCCGATGACCGGAAGATTCCCCAGCCACGGCAACTGGTCGATACTGCGCTCGTTGTTCGCCTGGAGCAAGCCCGCAATCGCAAAGCTCTGACCGTCCCGCAACAGAACCGTCGTCTCTGCCTTGCGGCTGATGAAGCCTACGCCGCCGGCACTCTCTGGCGTCGATTCATCAATCTCGCTGACTTCCGGTTCGATGCGCAACCTGATCAGCCCGTTGTCGAGCACTGTCGGCAGAAAGTTCAGCCGAACACCGTATTCACGGTACTCCGTCGACTCCCCCGACACGCCGTTTTCGTCCCTGGTCACCCTGGTAATCGGAACCTCGCCGCCGACCACAAAGTTGCCTTCCGTTCCGCTGAGGGCAGCAATCGACGGGTTGGCCAAACGCCGGGCGAGGCTCTTTGCCTCCAGCGCATTGATCACGAAATCAATGTCCGTGCCAGAAATTTCCATCAAGGTTCCGACAAAAACGCCGAAAGGGGTATTTCCGGGATCTACGCCGGTGGCCGACTCGCCCCGTGTCAGGTTGACCCCCAACTCGCGGCCCGAAGACCTCGAGACCTCCAGAATACGCGCCTGCAGCATCACCTGCTGCGATGAAGACACCAGCATGTCGTTGATGATCGGTTCCTGCGTATACTGCTCGGCGATATCCATGATGGTGTCCATCATCACCCGGTTCTCTACGGTGCCAGCAATGCGGATTCTGTTGTTTATGTTGCTGACCGAAACACTTGCTCCGGGCACCGCGTCGCGGATTTCCCTCCGCAGATCGGCGTAGTTCAGGCGGACGCGGACATCTATGACGCCGATCAGTTTGTTGTTTTCGTCGTAGAAAGCGAGGTTCGTTGTACCGCTGTTGATACCCTGCAGGTAGAAAGAGCTGCTGGACAGCGCGATCACATCCGCGGTATCGGGATTCCCGACCACGACGTTCCTGTAGGAGACATCCGTCTCGACGGCCAGCGTTGTTCCGGGCGCCAGGATGACCTGGTTGACCCCGTCACCCGTAAGCGCAATGAACCGTTCCTGCGCCGTCGCAGCAACGCCAAGCAGAACCGCAATTGTCACCACCAAGGCGCTCAGGACAGCTTGTCCGGTTCGCCGATGTCTGGCCAATGGTGGCATGGAAACAATACCGATAAACATACAGATCCCTCTCTAGTCACTGCCCATTTTTAATTTCCCTGTCCAGGTGGCCGCGTTACACGCGATCTCAATTCGCCCTGAACCTGTACTCCACTTGCCGCCCGTTCTTGGTGACAAATACCTTGATGAACGACGGCTCCGGCGGCGCCGCCGCTTTGACCGGCTCCACCACTGTTTCCGCTTCCGCCGCCTGCTGATTTTTCAGCAGGGCCTGCTCGACTTCGCTGCGCAGGGCCTCCTCGACCTCGTTTATCCGCTGATCGACGGTTTTCACCGCTTCCTCGATTCCCAGAAGGCGCCCGTCATCGGCTATTTCCTGGCTTGCGATCTCTTGCGTGAGGGACTCCGAAGCCGTGTCGTCGAACAGGTCCGTGACCGACATGCGCTCGGGGGTTTCAATCTCCGAAGAGCCGACATTCCGCAGCGCCAACGACAAGGACCCGATCTGGCTGCCCAATATCAGCTTTTGGGCCTCCTCTGTCGAAACCTCGAAAGTGATCGTCCGGGACAGCGAAGGCTTATCGGCCCGATCGTCCGCCAACTGGTCGATCGCGAGGACGTTGACCCCCTGCAACAGCACGTCGACGACCGACCCGCCGTTTCGGCTGCCGCGCGTCAGAAGCACGTCGACACGGTCGCCGGGCAAAACAAAACCGGCGATGCCGGAGACGTCGTTGACCCTTATGGTCACCGCCTTCATGCCGGCGCGCAAAGCGGTCGACAGTTTCGCCTTCTGGCCGGGAATTGTAATTTTCGACCTGAGAACCGGTTCGTCGACCTCGATTGCGCTCAGAACATACCGGGCGCTTTCTTCACTTTCCCCGACGACGGTTTCGAGGCTGACGAAAGCGCCGCTCGGAATGGAATCGCCGGGCCAGTCAATCAGTTTCAGTTTGGAGGCGGTCACCCGCTCCCCGAAACGCAACGGCGTGCTGGCCACCACGACCTGAGTGGAAGGCTTGTCGCTGCCGGTGCTCTGCAAGGCCTGCTGAAGAATGTTCTGACGCTCGGAGCTCAACCATGACTGAACCCCGACAACGGCCAGAACGGCGAGGATCGCCGCGACCAGAAAACTGTAAAAAGTCGATCTACGCATTGCTTAACATGCTCCCCTAAACTGCAGCACTTGAAATCTGGAATTGGTCAAATCTGCTGCCGTAGACCAATTCCGACTTCCACCATTGATTAAAGGAAACATTCAAAGCGGCGGTTTTACAAGAATAATTTGTCATTTTCAGGAATGATCCGAGAGTGTTGCATAAAAAAACACGGGCCCGGTCCCATTGCAGGATCGGGCCCGTCGAATTTCATACGGAATTCCTGATAGATCAGGTACCTGGACCATCCAGATCGTCGATATTAGCGGCGAACCATTCCGACCAGCCTTCCCAGGCCTCTTCCAGACTACCGCCGATAGCGAGAACAGCAGCGATAACGCCAGCCGTCAGCAAGCCCAGCAAGATCAGGTATTCGGTCAAGGCGAGCCCCTCTTCGTTTTTCACGAAGCCCACGCACACTTTTTTCAATTTCTGAAGCATTTCAGTCTCCTACTACAATTATAAGTCACTATGAAAGTAAACGTGACACTTAAGCCCAGCGCCCCCCCGACATAATATCAAAGCGCTTAATGAGCCCCTTAAGACTAATTTAACGATGATGTTAAGTCAAATTTATCTAACGGATAATTTAGGCTAGCGTTAACAGCGCCTTGCATCAGTCCAAAACGTTGCCAAATAGGCGCTTTTGGCACGGAAAAACGGCAAACCAACGCGTGCCGACAGGAGGCGCGCAGCCAAATTCACCAAACCACCGCCTTCCCGGGACTGTCAAGAACAAACCGCCCGACAATCTATGCGCGAATCACTGGCGCATGCTATCGCACCAAAACAGCCTCCACGCGAATGTAGTCATCCAAGGTCCCCAAGCCGCCGGTGCCGGTTATATCAATGACTTCCGCGTTGATAGTTCCGTTTGGACCACTCTCCATCGGATGCGTAAGAAAAATGCTCGCGTAGCCCTCTATCGGAACCGGACTGCTGGCACCGTTCAATACACCGGCCTCTTCTGCCGCTATGCAATTCACGATCGCGGCCTGAATGACACGACGGTTCGGATCGGCCGATGGCGGGAGCTGATCTATCTTTGACATGCTGCACTGCGGGTTTCCAGACTCGCCGGCATTCAGCACAGTCGTTCCGTCGGCGGCGAGGACGCCGATGGACTGATTGGCTTCCCGACCGGTTTCGACTTCCCAAAGGTACACATCGTAACGAGATACCATGTCCGCGCCAGGCGCTGCTACTCCGTCGGGAAAATTGGCAAGTTTTATAGCCTCAAGCTCGGCCACCACAGTTGAGTCGTACGTCATGTCAGCGTTGTAATCCGGATTGGCAGATTCGGTCCCGTCCTCATTGAATATCATCGGCGGCTCCAAGGTGAGACCATGGTTCGTATTCAAATAAGTCTCCAGATCCCAAACTCCCTGGCCAAGAAACGCGCCGGCCGTACCGCCGGTTCCATCCGGCAGAGAGGTTGGATCGTCCATGATCAGGTTTTCGGGGAACGGGCTGTAAGGCGGCGGCTGACCGGCGACATCCTTCGAACCATCGTACAGCTGGACGGCACATGTGCTGGACCCGGCCGGATCCCAATATCCTTTACGCACATTCTTGGCGGCCGTATATTTCCCCCAGCCTTTGACACCGTTATTGAAAGGCGCCTGCCAAATATCGAAGCGGACGTTCAAGCCCGGCTGCACGCTGACGCCGCCGGGCTGCGTGTTTACAAAATCAGACCTGAAACACTCGGGCGTCGGATCATCGTAAGCGAAATACTCCCGAAGAACATCGTTCCCCGGGGCGCCGATCCTCAAGAATCCGAAGTTGCCCGGACCCGCGGTGTCCGATCCTTGAGGGTGCATCTTGAGCAGTCTGCCATTCATTTTTCCCTGTCCGAAAGCAGTCTGCAGATCCGTGACGCCGCCAATGCCGCCTTCGAACGGGTTGCAGATGAACAGTGGGGTGATCCCGCAAGCCGCCGACACTCGACCGGCGACCGCCTTTGCCTGAACCGGAACGTCATTGTCGCTGAAACTGATGGGAACCGGAAAAATTGGGTTCAGGTCGATCGTCTGCGCGGCGACATAGACGTATTTTGCGGCTGAACCATCGGCGGTCCCGTAAGTGTCCACCCAGGACTGATCGATCGGGATCGCGTCGTCTGCCGGAATTTCGGTCAGGAAAATTATGTTGAAGGGGGTCGTCGTGCCGTCATAACCGAGGGTCACGCTGAATTCGCCATCGGCGAGCCCCAGAAAGCTGACGTTGTTGCGGACTTCCGTGACCGCAGCCAAGGCGCGGTCGATCGCGTCCGGGCCGCCATCGAGTTCGCCCGCCGCCGCCAGTGCCACGGCATCCGCCGCCGCGTACAGATCCGAATGCGCGTTGTTTCCCCGCCCGAGGTCGATAACGATCAGGCTCAGGCCGACAAATACCGGCATGAACAACAGCATCAGGACCAGTGCATAACCCCGGTCTTCCCGCATAAATCGCTTCATTTTACGACTCCAACCCCTTTAATCATCAAACGGTCTCTGCATTCCGGCCTTCTCGGCGCGCCACCCTCGAAGCAAAGTCACCCATTAAAATATTAATAAAGTTTATCAGTATTTTCATCGTTTTGGTAGCGGCCAAACTCACTTTTTTGTCAGCTCGCATTCCGGCGGGACTATAAGAACACGTTCGGAAACAGCGTAATGATCGTGGCAACCGATATCGGCACGGCGTAGGGAACCTCTTTCCCGCGCCTTAATTCGTCCAACCGCCCGACGACGGCGATATGCCTGACTGCCAGCGGGAAAGGCACTCTGACCAGAATGTACAGGACGACCGAGCACAGCAGCAACAGGATCGACCATCCGAAAAGGTTTTGCAGGCTGACCCAGCACCCGATGGCAAAGAACAGCTTAGCGTCCCCCGCCCCCATCATTTTGGCAAACCAGAAAACAACGCCCAGCGTAAACAGCAGCAGGCCGCCGTAAAGATCAAAAAGGATTGCCTGGGTATCCCCGCGCGCAGTGGCGTAGATGCCATAAAGCACCAGCAACGTCAGAACGCTGACGTTTCGGACACGGAATTTCCGGAAATCTTCCCAGGCGACAAACAGCAGAAACAGACACGCCGTCAACAGGGCCAATTTTTCTACAAAGAACTCGATACTTTCCACCATTGCCCGGCGCTTTCAAGCGGCCTAGATACCCCTGGACTGGTTAAACCCGCGCTTCGGAAAGTTTGCGGAGTTCCGCAGCAGCTGGAGGTTGTTGGCCGTGATTTCGTTTGACGGGTCCAGATCATAGGCCTTCAGGAACGACCGGCGCGCCGCCACCAATTCGCCTTGCAGCAGATATGAATAGCCGAGGTTGTTGTGGAACTCGATCCGGTTGCCGATGACCGGCTGCAACCGGCTGTAGGCTTTCTTCGACTGGTCGAACCGGCGCAGCATGTCGGCGGACGCCGCGTAGCCGAGCCATGCCGCAGGATCCCTCGGATTTTCGTTGATCGCCTGTTTGAACAGCGAATAGGACTTGCCGAAGTTGCCTTCGCGGAACTGGACCTTGCCGCTGATGATCAGCTGGTCGTCGGTATAATAATCGGCTCTCGACGTGTCGTTCACGCTCGCGGCGCTATCCCCGAACGCAGACAGATCGCCCATATTCACATCGGTGCAGGACGTGAGCATCATCGCCCCGACTATAAAAATAAACCGCTTCATAAATACTGACCCCTCGGGTTTTGCCCAAATATGCTGTGTATTGACCGGTTTACGGCCTCTCAAAACAAGACCTTAGACCCTGAAACTCGATTCTCAAAGCACCGATTCTCCGGTTTTGAGAAAACATGGATTTTCGACAACACTGGCGCATCGCGGATTTCAATCCTGCTGGCCCTGTTTGCCGCGCCCGGAAATTGCGTCGTTGCCAGCCCCGAGAATCTAGGCTAGTTTCCGGGAAACGTTACGGGAGACACTGGCGGGAGCCAGGGCCGAAGGAGCAACCGCCCCGGAAACTCTCAGGCAAAAGGACCGTGACGTTTTGGAAATTCTGGAGAGAGGCGCGCGGGCGTCCGCCGAAGGGATAGCGATCTCAGGCAAAAGAACAGGAGGGGCATCGACGCACAGCATAACTGTGCACAATCGGTGCCGGAAAAAGCCGGCCTTGACGTTCGGGGGAATCATTTGGCCGATCTTTTTAAAACGCCACTTCACGCAGTCCACTTGGAACTCGGCGCCAAAATGGTGCCGTTCGCAGGCTATGAAATGCCGGTGCAGTATCCGCTGGGCGTTCTGAAGGAACATCTGCAGACGCGGCAATCCGCCGGCCTGTTCGACGTCAGTCACATGGGCCAGGTCCGCCTGACCCCGAAATCCGGCAACGTGCAGGACGCGGCGCTGGCGCTGGAAACGCTGGTTCCGATGAACCTGGCCGACCTCGCCCCGAACCGCCAGCGATATGCGTTTTTCACCAATGACACCGGCGGAATACTGGACGACCTCATGGTCGCGAACCGCGGCGATCACCTGTTTCTGGTGGTCAACGCCGCCTGCAAGGGCGCCGATTTCGAGCACATGAAAAAGCACCTGTCGGACCGCTGCACGCTGGAGGTGATAGCTGATCGCGCGCTGATTGCGCTTCAGGGTCCGAAGGCCGAAACCGTTCTGGCGCGTCTGGCGCCCGAGGTGGCGGAGATGCGCTTCATGGATGTCGCGACGGTCACGCTGAACGGTTCGGACTGCTGGGTATCGCGTTCCGGCTATACCGGCGAGGACGGCTACGAAATTTCGGTTCCCGAAGCGGATGCCGTCGCCCTGACCCGCGCCCTGCTGGCCTTCGAAGAGGTGGAGCCGATCGGCCTCGGCGCCCGCGACAGCCTGCGGCTGGAGGCGGGACTGTGCCTCTATGGCCACGACATCGACACCGGAACCACACCGGTCGAGGCAAATCTGGTCTGGGCGATGCAAAAAGCCCGCCGCGCGGGCGGCGAGCGCGCCGGCGGCTTTCCCGGCGCGGATATCATTCTGGACCAGCTCGCCAACGGCTGTGCCCGCAAGCGTGTCGGGATCAGGCCGGACGGCCGCGCACCGATGCGCGACGGAACGATGCTGTTCGCCACCGAGGCCGCGCCCGAACCCATGGGCCACATCACGTCCGGCGGGTTCGGCCCGTCGGTCGGTCACCCCGTGGCGATGGGCTATGTCGACAGCGCCCATGCCGCGCCGGGCACCACGATCTTTGCCGAGTTGCGGGGCAAACGCCTGCCCGCAACCGTCGTTAACCTGCCGTTTACCCCGGCCAATTTCAAAAGATAAGACAGGAGACTACCAATGAAATTCACAGAAGAACATGAATGGCTCGACACCACGGATGAAGACGGTGTCGTGACCATCGGCATTACCGAGCACGCGGCCGAAGCTTTGGGCGAGCTCGTCTTCCTCGAACTGCCCGAGGTCGGAACCAAAGTTGTCAAGGGGGACGAGGTCGCCGTCATCGAGAGCGTGAAAGCCGCATCCGAGATCCTAGCGCCGCTGGACGGCGAAATCGTCGAGGTGAACGAGCCGTTGGTGGACAATGTGACCCTGGTCAACGACGACCCGACCGGCAAGGGCTGGTTCTTCCGGATCAAGCTCGACAACCCGTCCGACATGGATGATCTGCTGGACGAAGACGCCTACAAAGCCCTCATCGAATAACGCCGCGCAGGAGCCGCAAATGCCGTACAAGCCCACTGATTACCAGCCCTTCGACTTCGCCAACCGTCGTCATATCGGCCCGTCCAACGCTGAAATCGCTGAAATGCTGAAGGTCGTGGGCTGCGAGACCCTGGACCAGTTGATCGACGAAACCGTACCTGCCTCGATCCGGCGCGAAAAGCCGCTGGACTGGGGGCCGGCGCTGAGCGAACGGCAGATGCTGCATGACTTGCGGCTCGTGGCGCAAAAGAACCAGATTTTCGTCTCGCTGCTGGGTCAGGGCTATCACGGCACGGTCACGCCGCCGGCGATCCAGCGCAACCTGCTGGAAAATCCGGCCTGGTACACGGCCTATACCCCGTATCAGCCGGAAATCTCGCAAGGAAGGCTGGAGGCGCTGCTGAACTTCCAGACGATGATCATCGACCTGACCGGGCTGGAGATCGCGAACGCTTCCCTGCTGGACGAAGCCACCGCCTGCGCCGAGGCCATGACCATGGCGCAGCGGGTCGCGAAGTCCAAGGCGGCGGCGTTCTTCGTCGATGAGAACTGCCACCCGCAAAACATCGCCGTGGTGAAAACCCGCGCCGAGCCGCTGGACATCGAGGTCATCGTCGGCAATCCCGAAACCGACCTGAAGGCCCACAAGGTGTTCGGCGCGCTGTTCCAGTATCCCGGAACGCATGGCCACCTGACCGACTTCACCGCCCATATCGAGGCGCTGCACGCCGAAGGCGCGATCGGCGTCGTGGCGGCCGATCCCCTGTCGCTGACGCTGCTGAAGGAACCCGGCCAGATGGGCGCCGACATCGCCGTCGGCTCGACCCAGCGCTTCGGCGTTCCGATGGGGTACGGCGGGCC
>JBFIHV010000003.1:0-24119 GCA_041601595.1 Amylibacter sp.
CGCACCGGCCGCCAGATGCTGCACGAGATCGGCCGCGAGCCGACGCCCGAGGAGCTGGCCGAAAAGCTGCAAATGCCGCTGGAAAAGGTCCGCAAGGTGATGAAGATCGCCAAGGAGCCAATCAGCCTCGAAACGCCCATCGGCGACGAGGAAGACAGCCAGCTGGGCGATTTCATCGAGGACAAGAACGCAATCCTGCCGCTGGAAAGCGCCATTCAGGGCAACCTGAAGGAAACAACGACGCGCGTTCTGGCGTCGCTCACCCCGCGCGAGGAACGCGTCCTGCGCATGCGCTTTGGCATCGGCATGAACACCGACCACACGCTGGAAGAGGTCGGCCAGCAGTTCAGCGTGACACGGGAGCGTATTCGGCAGATCGAGGCGAAGGCGCTGCGCAAGCTGAAGCATCCGTCAAGGTCGCGGAAGTTGCGGTCGTTCCTGGATCAGTAGTACAAACCAAGCCGTGCAATTCAGTGAATCCGCAGCGACGAAATGGGTGCTCAAAATAGGGGTACTTTGGCTGTTGTCTGGCTTCTTGGGAATTTTGGCCATACTTATTGGTCCAAATTTTGTTCCAAGCATCGCGTGGATTGACCAGTTCGGCCCAATCTTCAAAGTGGCTTCGTGGCTGGCTGCGGCAATATTTTTCCTGGCGCTTGTAGAGGGCAACAGGTACAGGAGTTTTCCAGATTTGGAAGACATGACATTCACGAATTTCGCTTCTTTGGCGCTGGGAATTCCATTTTTGGCAATGTGTTTTCAGGCCACGTTTTTTGTTTCCGTGCCTTATGCTATAAAGCTGGCGAGTGGTGCTCCGGCCGCAATGCACGTTGTTGTCAAAGACCCACGCATATCTAATTTGCAGGGATGCTCTAAAGGGATAGAAATCACGGGCCGGCCATTTGCATCTTTAACAGGCGATAGAATTTGCGGCGTTCCAATGGATTTCAGCGATACGCTGCACAAAGGTCACAAGCTGGTTGTTTTCGGGCGCGGTTCGTTTGCCGGAATATTCCCAGACTCAGTTGAAACTTTGGAAAGCGTGTCTGATCTTAGTGGACAGAGGATTTTGGAAATAGATGGCTAGAACGGCGTTATCTAGGCGACCACTCGGATTTGCTGCTTGTCGCAAGATGACCCTTGAATATCAGGAGGTACTCATCGGCACGTGACACACAAATCACTGATCCGCTGACGTTCCCACCACTCGATTAACAACCACATACGCCTCTTCCTCGCCACCCTGCTCACCCGCGGCGCGCCCCTGATCGCCCAACTCCTCGGCCTCCGCTTCATGCCCGCGGCCGGCGTCAAATCGTGTCGTCAGCTTGGATGCAGTGGGATGCGGTCCTTGATTTCTTTGTCCCCGAAAGGGCATAAATGATGCTATGGCAAACCAGAAAATTCCAAAAGGTTCATCATGCCCCTATTCAAGAAACTCTTTGGCGGCGGCGGCGCTTCGAAGGACGCGGCCCCGAAAGAGGCAACGCCGGAGACCTACAAAGATTTCAGCATCATCCCGACGCCCATCGCGGAAGGCAGCAATTTTCGCCTGAGTGCCCGGATCAAGAAAGAGGTGGGCGGAGAGTTGAAGAGCCAAACCATTATTCGCGCGGACACTTTCAATTCAGCCGACCAGGCGGCAGAGACCGCCATTGCCAAGGCTAAAATGCTGATCGACCAAATGGGCGACAAACTGTTCACCTGATACGCACGCGCATGCCTTCGGCGCTTTTAAGCGCGGCTTCTCGCCCGCGGCGAGCGAAAACCCCCGGGCCTTGTGGCCCGAGGGTGAAACGGCAACAAAAAAACCAGCCCCCAACTAGTTGGCGTTCTCGTTCCGCTTCGTCTTGGCGTAGCCGCCGGCGCCGCTTTCGTATTGGGTGCCGTCCAGATGGTAGTCCGCGGCAGGCTCGTTGTATTTGCCCGATGCGCCCACCGCCACATGGCCTGGATGCAGCGTGCCGTTTTCGACCGCCTGTTTGGCGACACCGCCGCTTGCCTCTTCACCGTTCGCGTAGGGATGGCCTGCGAAAACCGGGGCGGTGCCCAATGCTGCGAAAAGTGCTACTGTGGTTACAAATTTTTTCATGTCGAAACCTCCTTGTTTTAACGTCGACATGAACAGTCACGAGGCATGGCCGGCAGAAGTTTCAAACTTTCGAAAATATTTTCGAATTTAATGACTTTCAGTTTTCCAAAAAAAAAGGGCCTCTAAAGGCCCGTTTTTCCTACCAATTATTCGCGAAATTCGCGCTACGCCAAATTCTTATTGAAAAACGAGACCGTGCGCTCCCAAGCCAGTTCCGCCATTTTCTCGTCATAGCGCGGAGTTGAATCGTTGTGGAAACCGTGGTTGGCGCCCTCATAGATATGTGCCGTATAGGTCTTGCCGTGCTCTTTCAGCGCCGCCTCGTAATCAGGCCAGCCTGCGTTCACACGCTCGTCAAGCTCGCCGTAATGCAACAGCAGCGGCGCCTGAATTTTCGGCACGTCTTCCGCCGCTGCCTGACGGCCGTAGAACGGCACCGAGGCCGCCATTTCCGGATAGGCCACCGCCAGCGCGTTGCAAACGCCGCCGCCGTAGCAGAATCCGACAGCGCCGACCTTGCCAGTGCTGTCTTCACGCGCCAGCAAATGTTCGAATCCAGCGAAAAAGTCGTTCATCAGCTTGGTGCCGTCCACTGTCTTTTGCAGTTCCCTGCCCTTCTCGTCATTGCCGGGATAGCCGCCGACGCTGGTCAGACCGTCCGGCGCAAGCGCCATGAAACCGGCCTTGGCGACACGGCGGGCCACATCCTCGATATAAGGGTTCAGGCCGCGGTTTTCATGCACGACCAGAACCGCGGGCAGCTTGCCCTCGGCCTTGGCGGGACGCACCAGATAGCCGCGCACCTCTCCGTGACCGTCGGGCGACGGATAGGTGATGTATTCGCTGGTGATGTCCGGATCGTTGAAGGACACCTGCTCGGCCATCGCATAATCGGGGCTGAGCATGTTCAGGAGCGCAACGGCGGTAACGCTGCCGACCGCAAACTTGCCGGCTTTTTCCAGAAACTCGCGCTTCGAGATCATGCCATGGGCGTAAAAATCGTAAAGCTCCAATAGCTCCGGATCGAAATCCGCGGCGGTCATACGGTTCATCATGTCTCCCTTTTCAAACGTTATAGATTATGGCCACCGCCCTTTGTTTGCGAACGGCCGGATTCCTCGATAGTAAAACGTATACGCAATCGGCGGCATTGACGGATCACAAAAAAGCGAGCGGCAGGAGCGAATTTTGCAGACCAGATTCACTGTTCAGACCCGGGGTCAGGGGCTTTACGAGTTTACTCAGCAAGTGACCGAATTTGTCAGGCGCAGCGGCGGCGCGTCCGGCTTGCTGACCCTGTTCGTCCAACACACTTCCTGCTCTCTGCTGATCCAGGAGAATGCCGATCCCGAGGTCCAGACCGACCTGCGAAACTACTTTGCCCGTCTGGTGCCGCCGACCACCGATCCGTCCATGGCCTATCTGACGCACAGGTACGAAGGCCCCGACGATATGCCGGCCCATATCAAGGCGGCCTTGATGCCGGTGTCCCTGTCGATCCCGGTCGCCAACGGGCGTCCGGCGCTGGGGACATGGCAGGGCATCTATCTGTTCGAACACCGCGATGCGCCGCATTCCCGGCAAGTGGTCGGGCATATCGGGACCTGAATCCGCAACACCTCGGTTTTCACCCTATATTTCGTGTGCGAACAATCCCTCTACACAAAGTCTAGAAGCCGCTGTATAGTTTTTTGACAGTGACAAATCGAACCCGAGGATCTGGTTAATGAGATGCCCCTTTTGCGGTAACACCGAAACCCAAGTCAAAGACTCCCGACCGGCCGAGGATCACGTTTCGATCCGGCGCAGGCGGTTCTGTCCCTCTTGCGGCGGGCGCTTCACGACCTATGAACGGGTTCAGTTGCGGGACTTGGTGGTGATCAAGAAAAGCGGCAAGCGCGAGGATTTCGACCGCGACAAGCTGGAACGCTCGATCCGTATCGCGCTGCAAAAACGCCCGCTTGATCCGGACCGCATCGACCAGATGATCTCGGGCATCGTCCGGCGGCTGGAAAGCATGGGTGAAAGCGATATCGAGAGCGACAAGGTCGGAGAGATCGTCATGGACACGCTGGCCCGCATCGACACCGTCGCCTACGTGCGTTTTGCCTCGGTCTACAAGAACTTTCAGGCAGCCGACGACTTCAACGACTTTGTCCAGGAACTGCGGCCCCCGGCGCCGAAAGAGGAAGCCTGAGCCATGTCCGCGCGCGCCGGTGACGAACGCTGGATGCGTCTGGCCATCGCACTGGGCAGGCGCGGGCTGGGTCAGGTCTGGCCCAATCCGGCGGTCGGATGCGTCATCGTGCGGGACGGCCGCGTCGTCGGCCGCGGCTATACGCAGCCCGGTGGCAGGCCCCATGCCGAAACCGAGGCTCTGGCGCAGGCCGGCAATGCGGCCGAAGGCGCGACGGCCTATGTCTCGCTCGAGCCCTGCGCCCATCATGGCAGGACCCCGCCCTGCGCCGAGGCCTTGATCGCGGCGAAGGTCGCCCGCGTCGTCAGCGCCATGAAGGACCCCGATCCGCGCGTCGCAGGGCAAGGCCATGCAAAGCTGCGGGCGGCGGGCATCGAGGTGGAAACCGATATGCTGCGTTCCGAAGCTCAGGACGCCAACAGCGGCTTCCTGACCCGAATAACAAAGGGCCGTCCCGCTGTGACCCTGAAACTCGCGATGACGCTGGACGGCAAGATCGCGACCAAGACAGGCCACAGCCAATGGATCACGGGGGCCGAAGCGCGGGCCTACACCCACCTGCTGCGCTCAAATCACGATGCCATTATGGTCGGGTCCGGCACGGTTCTGGCAGACGACCCCGACCTGCGCGTGCGGCATCACGGTCTCGCGCATCGCAGTCCGGTGCGCGTGGTGCTGGATACCACCCTGAAAACGCCGCCCGGCTCCAAACTGGTTCAGAGCGCCGGTGAAACACCAGTCTGGCTGTGCCATGGCGACACAATCGTGCCGGACCCCGTTTGGAGCGGCACCGCGGCAGAACTGCTGCCATGCCGCATCATCGACCGGACGCTGCACATGGAAAACGTCCTGCAAGCACTTGGCAACAAAGGAATAACCCGTCTGTTCTGCGAAGGCGGCGCGGCGGTTGCGGCGAGCCTGCTGCGTGCGGGCGCGGTGGACCGGCTGGTCGTGATGACGGCCGGCGCCGCAATAGGAAGCGACGGATTGTCAGGGCTCGGATCGCTCGGCATTGCCTCGCTTGCCGACGCGCCGAGGTTCGGATTGCACGACATGCGCCGCTTCGGCCAGGACGTGGTGACGGACTGGCGGGCCTAGCGAACGATCTCCGCCACGCGCAAAAGGTCCACAGGGGGGAAAATATTCAGCTTCTGGGCCACGGCCATATTCACGACATAGGCAAAATCCTCGATCCGCGCGATGGGAATGTCGCCCGGCGTCTGGCCGTCCCGCAATATTTTCAGGACCTGTGCCGCCGCCATGCGCCCTACGTCTGCCGCGCGGGCGGCGATTGAAAACAAGGCTTGTTCCTCGCGCACCAGCTCTTCATAGGGGCTGAGAATGGGCAGACCGAATTCAACCGCGGATGACGTGAATTCAGCACCGTTCAGACGCAGATAGGAACTCGATCCGAGATAGATGAAATCGGTGCCCGCCTCGGCCAGTTCCTGAACCTTGCCACGTATCAGTGCCGGATCCGGCGCCGCGGGGTTTCCGGGGTCGATTTCCAGCGCGACGAGTTCAAACCCCATTTCCTGCGACAGGCCCTTCATCTCTTCGACCTTGAGGAGCGAATTGCGCTCGTTGCCGTTGTAGAGCATGCCGAGTGTCTTGAAGTCCGGCAGGAAATTTTGAATTGCCTTTACATTCACACGCTCGGGAACGCGGTTGAAGGTCCCGGTCACGTTCACTCTGCCGCTCGCGTCGAAATCCTGTGCGATCCGGGTTCCGAACGGATCCGCGACATACCAGAATACCAACGGAATATCGTTGATGAACCGGGATTCAGACACCGTATCCAGTGTTCCCGCCACACCGAGCGACACGCTCGTACCATAGGTCGCCACAGCATCGACTTTCATATCCCGCGCCTCTTGCACAAAACCGGGAAGCCGCGACTTGTCCTGATCAGCGTCCCGCAGGATGACATCCGCATCGAAACCGCTTTGCTCTATGGCCTCCAGAAATCCCTCGCAGGCGTGCTCGCATCCCTCCCATACGACGAGATAGATCTTCTTGCTCCCGGCCGCCGCGCCAGTGGCAAGCAGGCAGCACAAGCAGGAAATCATCAACAATAATTGTTTCATAGCCTTCCCAAACAGCTCTTCCATCAGCTTAACACTAAAATTCAACTGATTTCCATCGGGGAATTTCTAGCGGTTTCGGGCTCCCCGCCCAACTTCGGCGGCCGCCACGATCACGGCACCGACCAGCATGGCCACCCCGATCAGGACTGTGATCGATACATATCCCACGGTTTCCAGAAATACGGCGGCCACCACAAGGCCGGCAATCGCGGCAAGCCGTTCGAATATCCGCAAGGCGGAAAGGCCCCTGAGGCGGGCGTTACGCAGGCGACTGTCCTCGGCAATCCGTATCGCATGAGCGTACTGGCTGGAGTCGCACATCGAATGTCCGAGGCCGAACACGGCAACGGCGACCGCGATCGGCCAGAAGCCGCTCCAGAAAAACAAAGAGGTAAGGGCGATTCCGGAAATGGCCAGTCCCGCGATCAGAAACGGCGCATAGCCGATCCGTCCATCGGCCAGACGGGCAAAACTCGGCCCGACGATCAGCGGCACCAGATAATAGACCATCATGACACGGCCGATATCGGCAAAACCCGCGCCCTGCGCCTCCAGCGCCAGCGGAGTGATGAACCAGATAAAGACCGCGTTCCCGACATTGATCGGCAAGGTGACACCGGCCAGCAACGACAGAAACCGCGGGCGGAAAAGGATATTTCCGGAAACGACCTTGCCGATATCGGTTTCTGCGCCTGCCGGGGCGGAGGGCCTGTCAATCCTTGAAGACAACGCAAAGTAGCCCAGAACCCCCGAAAAGGTTGCCAGTCCGGCGCTGAAAAAGAACGTTCCCGGAATACCGATCCGGTCGGCAAGCACACCGCCAAGCGATGCTCCGCAGAAGGCGCCTCCCAGAATGACGAACAGATAGCCGCCCAGGACCTGCGCGTTTTCGCCCTTGGACGCCGCGCCGAGCGAGTATTCCTGACAGGCCACGGTGGCCAGCGCATAGACCAGCGCCATCGCCCCGTGCCACAGCGTTATCGAGACGACCGATTGGCCAAGACCGATCCCGATCAGGGTCAGTGCTGTAACGGGAATGCTGAACAGGAACAGGTTCCGCCCGCCGAACCGGCTCGCTATAAGGCCGCTGAACGGCGACACCAGGGCTATTGCGGCCAGATAGGCTATCAACGGCGCCGTCGCGGCCATGTCGTCGCTGAGCCAGGCCAGCGTCGAGGAATTGCGCGCGTAAATCGGCAGGAACGATCCGCTGATTTCCGTCGCCGTCGAGTACAGGAACAACGGAAACCGCACGTCCGAGAAATAGGCCTTGTGGATGGAGGCAATCTGGCCGGTGGCACCGCGCCGCTCTGCCAGGTCATGGGCCCTGTCGGACAGGCGTCTGGCGATCCGCATCAAGTTGCCGGCGGCTTTCTCTTTGATGATGTGATTGAAAGCGCCCGAAGCCTGCTCGTTCAGAACGATGAAGACCCGGTCGAGCGGCTTGCCGATCGTATTGGAAACCGTCCAGATCACCATCTCGAACGACAGCAGAACAGCGATCAGGCCGAGTACGAAGACATCGAGCAGAATATTCCGCATTTTCGAGGAAACGAAGTTCTTGTCGATCTGAAGGACGATCTCGCCGACAAGGGTATTTCCGCTGAGCATTGGCGAAATGATGATATTCCCGTTTTTCTTGTCGACATCCAGTGTCACGGCGTCGGACGGCGCATCGCCGGGGTTTCGCGATACATCGGCGATGATAACCTTGTTCATGTCGATGAGCGTAATGCGCTCGACCTCCGGGAAGTCGACCATGACCTGCGACAGGTAGCGCTCGATGCCGGCCAGTGCATTGAACGGTATTCCAATCTGAAGCGCATTTTCCACTTCACCGCGCACTGACCTGCCGATCAGATTGGCGCGCTTTTCAATCTCGGGTTCGATGGCCGCATCAAAGACTTTAAGCGCCGCAAACCCTGACAGGAACAGCGAGGCGGCGATCATCAGGGCCGCAAGAAAAACGACGTTACGGGCGGCCGTGCGGCCGGGAAGGCCGTCAACCGCGCTCATTTTCGCCTCCGGCGCTCTTCGCAAGACGCTGTTTTTCTGTAGCGTAGTTCTGTTCCGAGCGGTCGAGAAGCGAACTGAACTCTGTGGTGTCGACACCCAGCGCCTTGACGGCCTTCACCGGCAGCACCTGACCGCCCGGCCCCCGCCAGAACCGCCGTTCAAAATTGTCGTAGGCCTCGAGAATTGCGTTGAACAGTCCGACATGCCGGCGCATCGTGAACTGCAGGACAGGCAGGCTGACCAACAGCGTTGCGAGCAGCCCCAGTCCGCAAAAAAAGGCAAGGCGCGCGGCCACGGCGCGCACCTGCGTAAGGGCATTGTATTTCGAATAGAGGATAGAGACGCCGCCGACCGGCCGATCCGCCGCATCCAGAATTGCGCCGCCGGCCCGGAAATAGCGATCATCTTCCCGATACCAGATGTCCAGTACCCCCGGAGCGTCCGCAACGGCAGGAACGGACAACGTCGTCGCCTCACTTTTCGCCTCGTCGGTGGAATGCAATATCTCGCCCGAAGCGGCATAGACATGGATCGCTTCAATCGCGTCGTCATCCTGCTTTACACGCTGGAGCATAGCATTGGCATTCCGCAAAGAGGACAACGGCAGGCCCATTTCCGTAACCGACGAGAAAGGGTCGCGCACGTTTTCCACGACAACCGCCAACCGTTCCCGAATGGACCCTGACAGGACCGCCTGGAACTGGATCGTCACAAGAAACACAAAAACGGCGAGCACGATGAAGTTGATGGCCGCAAGCGTGTAGAATATCCGCCAAATGACTGTCACTGTACCTCTAAACCGAGATCGCGGATCAACCCGCTCCGGGTCCGCACGCCTTTAACGTCTAGATGGAAGCCGTTCCGATCAAGTAAAAATTTTTCTCCCGTGAATAAAGATGAACCTTTTGCGATGATTCCATCTTTCCGAGCAGGAACGCTCTCACCCATAGCCCGGCGACGCACCGCCCCGGCTACAGAGCGCCCAACGGGACGGTGAAAACGGTCGCGCGTCCTGAAAGACAGGTATCCCCCGCCTCGTCGCGCACGGAGGTCAGCAAGGTGCAGATCGGCTTGTCGGGCCGCACGCTCGTGACTTCGACGCGACCGGTGATCGTCTCGCCGACTCCGACCGCTTTCCTGAATTTCCATTCCACCTCAAGAAAGACAGTTCCGGGACCCGGCAGTTCCTCGGCCACCAGAGCATTGAGTATCCCCGAGGTTACCCCGCCCTGAACGATCAACCGCCCGAAGACCGATTTTTCGGCCAGTTCCCTGTCATAGTGCAGCGGGTTCATATCACCGGTTATCGCTGAAAAAGCCGTTATGTCTTCGGGTCTGGTGCGGTGCGAAAGTTCGGCAAAATCCCCGACAGCGGGACGCCCTTTGATCACACCGCCCCAACCATCCGCTCCTTTGTCCTTGGTCATCTTCTCCTCCATTAGAAGTCTTCTTCCAGGGTCGGTCCAGTTCTGATGCCCAGCCGGCGCATGCCTGGACCGACCCGCTCAAACTACCAAAGGCTCCGGGGCAGTTCCATGCCGTCCAACCAGCACATCCACCACACGGCAAAGCTTATCCCATGATCCGCACGCCCGAAACGGGATTTACCTGACTGCCACCACCGGAAACGGCAAGCTGACGGGAGCAGCTTCCGACAAACGTACCGCCATATTCCGTCCCGTCACAACTGACCCAGTGGCGGGTATCCACCCCGCACGCCCGCCTCTGCAAAGCGAAGGCCGCACGCAGTTCCGCGGACCCGAGGATCGTCACATTGCGGGCTCCTTTGCCGGACAATTAAGAGTCCAGATCGCGGCTTCATGGAGTCCAGATTCCGAATGCAAGCCACTTTCTGCCACTTAGCCCCCTGAACTGCCACAAGAAACCGGCAGCGGATTACAGGCGGCAGCCGGCTTGCGGACCCATAAAAAATTTGACTCGGTATGAGAGCGCTGTCTACTCTCGAGCCGTTGAATAAGAGTTCCTCCTTTCAAAAAGTCCTTTTTTTAAAGGCTTTTGAGAGTGGTATAATGAACAAAACAAATAGAATTTTCAACGGGAGACCAAAATGAGAAAAACAATCGCAACACTTCTGCTCGGTGCTTCGATGGCCGTATCGGCTTCGGCCAGCATGGCGCAGGAAGAGATCACAGTCGCCTATTTCACCGAATGGCCGATGCCGTTCCAGTACGCCAAGGCGAATGGCACCTACGACGAAGAAATGGGTGTCAAAGTCAACTGGGTGGCATTCGACACCGGCACAGCCATGTCGGCCGCCATGGCGTCCGGAGACGTGCAGATATCGGTCAGTCAGGGCGTGCCGCCGTTCGTTGTCGCCGTGTCGGCAGGTCAGGACATCCAGATCGTGGATGTGGCCGTCAGCTATTCCGACAATGACAACTGCGTCGTGCGCACGGCGCTCGAGATCGACAAGAAGAGTGCGGGCGAACTGGCCGGTAAGAAAGTCGCCGTTCCGCTTGGTACCGCTGCTCACTACGGCTTCCTCAGCCAGATGAACCACTTCGGGGTCGATCTGGCAAGCCTTGAAGTGGTCGACATGGCTCCTGCCGAAGGTGCCGCGGCGCTGGCTCAGGGCTCCGTTGACATGGCCTGTGGTTGGGGCGGTGCGCTGCGCCGGATGAAGGAAAGCGGCAACGTGCTTCTGACCGGCGCCGAGAAGGAAGAGCTTGGCATTCTCGTCTTCGACGTGACTTCGGCACCGGCCAACTTCGCGGCTGAACAAAGCGAGCTTCTTGCCAAATTCCTCGCTGTCACGGGCAAGGCCAACGACATGTGGAACGAGGGCAGCATGAAGGACGAGATGCTTCCCGTCATCGCAAAGGACGCCGGCATGGACCTTGAGGCGACAGCCGCCACAATGGCGACCTTCGTCTTCCCGAGCATCTCTGAACAGCTTGGCGCAAAGTGGCTTGGCGGCGGCGCGCAGTCCTTCATGAAAGGCGTTGCGGACGTGTTCGTTGAGGCGAAATCGATCGATGCGGCGCTCGACAGCTACGATGCAACCGTAAACGTCGGCCCGCTGACCGCCGCAAGCGGCATGTAAACGCCGGAAGTTAAGGCCCGTCGCTGTTCGGCGACGGGCCTGTTGCTCTTATCCAACACTTTCCGGAGGTGCCGATGTCAGGTTTGGTTCTCGACAAAATTTCCATGCGGTTCGACCTGCCGAATGGGGACCACGTCCAGGCGTTGCAGGACGTTTCTCTGGACATAAAGAGCGGCGAGTTGATGAGCGTTCTGGGTCCGTCGGGCTGTGGCAAGACCACGCTGCTGAACATCATCGCGGGCTTTCTCGCTCCGACCGAAGGCAAGGTCACGCTCAACGACCACACCGTCACCGGGCCGGCGCAGGAACGCGGCATGGTCTTTCAGCAGGGTGCGCTGTTCGAATGGATGAACGTCCGAGAAAACGTGGCGTTCGGCCCCCGCATGAACGGTGTCCCGAAATCTGAAAGCGAACCGAAGGTAAACCGCCTTCTGGATGTCGTCGGCCTGCAGGATTTCAAGGAAAAGGCGATCTACGAATTGTCCGGCGGCATGCAACAGCGGGTGGCCCTGGCCCGCTGCCTCGCAAACGAACCGGACGTCATCCTGATGGACGAGCCGCTGGGCGCGCTCGACGCCCTGACCCGCGAAAAGATGCAGGGCCTCGTACTGAGGCTGTGGAAGGAAACAGGCAAGACGATCATCCTGATCACACACTCGGTCGAAGAAGCCTTGCTGCTGGGCGAGCGCTTGATCGTGATGGCGCCGCGTCCCGGCCGCATCCACAAGGAATACCGGCTGCCGTTTGCCGAAATGGGCGTTGGGGCCGATCTGAGAGAGGTCAAGAAACACCCTGAGTATGGCAAGACGCGCGAAGAAATCCTGAACATGATCTGGAACATGGAAGAAGAAATCATGGGCCGGACGGAGGGCGCGGCATGACAATCCTGATCATCTATATCGCCATATTCGTCGGCGCGTATTTTGCCGTGAAATTCGTGAACTCGCGCCTTGATGCGCAGCACGATTTCACCTCGCTCAAGACGGTCACATTTGGCGATGAAAGCGCCGTTCGCCCGAACCGGGCGGCCAGCATCATCTCGGTCATCGCGATCTTTCTGATCTGGGGCGCTTTCACAGGGTCGAAACTGACGCCGATCCACGCGCCCGGCCCGTTTGTCGGCGACACCTCGTTCACCTACACCGCGCAGGGGCCGGATGGCGCCAGCGACGATGCGACAGTGGATATCACGGTCTTTCGGGTCGGCGAAGAAGTCTCGGCGGCAGAGGTCGATCCGGGCGACGGCTTTGCCAAGAACGACTCCGAAACCGTAGGCGCCTGGCGGTCAAAACTGATCCGTGTGGACGCGAACGACGAGTTGGGCCGCGCCGACGGCGTTACTATCGTGGCGGTTGACGGACAGCCCATCGCGCCGGACGGAACCGTGCAGGTGGCTTCCGGCGAAGTATCCATGACCCCCAAGGGCACGCTGAACTACAAACCCGCGCAAGGCTGGCAGATGGAGCCGATCTGGCTGCCCGCACCCGAAGCGGTCTGGGGCCGGATCGTGGAAATCTCGGCGCAAGGCTACCAGAACTCGACGCTGTTCGAGCACCTTGGATGGTCGCTGTTCCGCGTCATAGTCGGCTTCCTCTGTGGCGCATTGGTGGGCATTCCGCTCGGCTACGCCATGGGTCTCAGCGACTGGTTCCGCGGCTGGTTCGATCCCATCGTGGAATTCATGCGCCCGGTGCCGCCTTTGGCTCTGATACCGCTGGTGATAATCTGGGCCGGCATCGGCGAAGTGGGCAAGATCATCCTGCTGTTCCTTGCCGCGCTATGGATCATGACCATCGCCGCGCGGGCCGGCGTTTCGGGTGTGAACATCACCAAAGTGCACGCCGCCTATTCGCTTGGCGCATCCAAGGCGCAGATCATGCGCCATGTCATCGTTCCGAACTCGTTGCCGGAGATCTTTACCGGCGCGCGGGTGGCCATGGGCGTCTGCTGGGGCACGGTCGTGGCGGCGGAACTTGTCGCCGCCGAGAAAGGCGCGGGAATGATGATCATGGTCGCGTCCAAATTCCAGCTGACCGATATCGTCATCATGGGGATCATCCTGATCGGCATCATCGGCTACGGTATCGACATTCTGATGCGCATGGCGGAAAAATATCTGGTGCCATGGAAGGGCAAAGGCTAGTCCCCGCACGGGTTTTCGGGGAACCAATCCTCCGCACCAAGGTCATTGAACCACCACCCGGCAGGGACGGTGGTTCTCTTTTCGAGCAACGCGGCGGCCCGCGCCTGCTCCGCTTGCGGACCGGATCACGTTTAGGCAGTTTTTGTCGAATGACCCTGCGCATCTCGGGATTGGATGGTATAACCCCCCGAAAAAGAGGCCGGATTGCCATGCAGGATAAGACAAGAACGATCGTGTTTCTGGTGCTGGCCACCGCCGCCGGCATGAGCTTGTGGTTCATGACGGCCGCCATCCTTCCCGATATCACGGCCGAGGCCGGTCTATCGACCGGACACCAGACGCTGCTGTCCAGCGCCGTGCAGGCCGGTTTCGTTGCCGGCGCCCTGATCATTTCGATCAGCGGCACGGCTGACAGGTTCGACCCGAGGCATGTCTTCGCCACCTGCGCGGTCGGCACGGCGGTGGCGAACGCGCTGTTGCTGGCCGTCCCGATCGGCAGCGATACGGCGATCGTTTTGCGTTTTGTCACCGGCGGTCTGATGGCAGGGGTCTATCCCGTCGGAATGAAAATCGCGGTCGGTTGGGGCCTGAAGGACCGGGGACTTCTGGTAGGCATTCTGGTCGGGGCGCTGACGCTCGGAAAATCGGTGCCCTACGGGTTGGCCTGGCTGGGCGGCGCCGACTGGCGCCTGGCCCTGATGGCGGGATCGGTCGTCGCGGCGGCCGGCGGTTTGCTTGTGTTGCGCGCCAGCCTCGGGCCGCACCACAGGCATTCGCAGCAGTTCCGCCCCGGTGCCATATTTCTGGCCTGGACAGACAGGCGCATCCGAAGCGCCTACCTCGGTTATTTTGGCCATATGTGGGAATTGTTCGCACTCTGGGCGTGGATGGCCGCTGCCGCCACCGCATCCTACGCCGCTACGCTGGGCGCGCACGCGGCCGTCGATCTGGGCAAGCTGACCGCCTTTGTCGCGATTTCCGCAGGCGCGCCGGTCTGCATCCTGGCGGGCAGGATCGCCGACGTCTTCGGGAAGGCACGGGTGGCGATGGTGTCCATGGCGGCCAGCGGCGCGCTGGCGCTGGCGACCGCGGCAAGTTTCGGCGGACCGGCAGGGCTGACATTCGTGCTGTTCGTGCTGTGGGGCATTGCCGTGATCCCGGACTCGGCGCAGTTCTCGGCCCTGGTCGCAGATTTCGCGCCGCCGGAATGGGCGGGCAGCCTGATGACCTTTCAAACCGCGCTCGGTTTTCTGCTGACGGTTGCGACCGTGCAGCTGTCTCCGGTAATCGCCGAGACCTTCGGCTGGCCGGCGCTACTGGCCATACTGGCGATTGGCCCCTTCTTCGGAGTGATAGCCATGCTGCCGCTGGCGCGCCTGCACGCATCTGAACGCGATTGATGTAACGACGGCAGCACAAAACTGCCTGCAACCGGAGACTGCGTTTCCGGGTATTGTACTGCGCACCTTTCCGGCCTAGGTGTTTGCCATGGGACAGAAAACGGATGGAACGGAGCCGGACATGCATGCGATAATATTTGATCTGGACGGAACCCTGATCGACAGCGCGCCGGATATCCATGCCGCCGTCAATCGTGTTATGGACGACCTTCAGGCTCCTCTTTTTGAATTTGCGCAGGTCAAATCCTTCGTCGGAAACGGCGTTCCCGTTCTGATGCAGCGCGTCATGGCGGCGCGCGATCTGGACAGCGCAGAACACGGCGCGTTGGTTTCGCGGTTTCTGGACTACTACGAAGCCGATGCAACCACTTTGACACGCCCCTATCCGAACGCGATCGAAACGCTTGCCAGGCTCCGGACGCAAGGTCACATTCTCGGCATCTGCACAAACAAGCCCGAGGCGCCGACCCGCAGAATTCTGGGCGAATTCGGGATGGCGGGGCTGTTCGACACGGTGATCGGCGGCGACACGCTGGCACAGAAAAAGCCCGACCCGGCGCCGCTGGCGCAAGCCCGGGCGGAGCTTGGCGGCGGGCCGGCCATCTTCGTCGGCGACAGCGAGGTAGACGCCGAAACAGCCCAGCGCGCCGGCCTGCCCTTTGCCCTGTTCACCGAAGGCTATCGCAAGTCATCGCTGCAGGACATGCCCCACGGGGCCAGTTTCAGTGACTTCGCCGATCTGCCCCACGCGATCGCCCGCCTCATGGCCGACTGACTGTCCCGTCAGGATTGTCCTTGGCGACAGGCGGAAGTGACCTCAAAAGCACTGCGATTCCCCCCGGATCGCAGGTTTGATCCATATCAACGCGCGATCAAATCCGTTTCGATAGCGATTTGAATACGAAAGTCGTCGATCGTGATGACTTGAAAAGATCGAAGTTGATTGGAAAACCGATGAAAACCTTAATTGCCGCCTCTGCCGTAATGGCGCTCGCCCAAGCAATACCTGCTTTGGCCGAAGGCGATTTGAGCCGTGCGAATGTAATCGACGTAACCATCGAAATGGGAAGCAACGACGCGGGCATGTACCTGAAACCCGACAATTTCGAGTTCGTGACCGGTCAGGCCTACAAACTCATTCTGGTCAATGTCGACGAGATCAAGCACGAGATCGCGTTGAATGAAATGGGCGAACGGATCTTCAACCGCAAAGTCGAAATCACAGACAAGGACGGCAATCTGGTCGCCGAAATCAAGGGATCCATCCGCGAAGTCGAGGTGGGGCCAAAACAGACCGTCGAATGGTTCATCGTGCCGGTACAGACGACTGACGGCGCGGTGGAAATCACATGCGAGCTGCCCGGGCATTATGACTCCGGGATGCATGCGTCCGCCACGATCAATTGACGGGCGCGTGACGTCTCTCGTCACGAAGCATACCTGCACCGGGGACAATATCGCCCGGTGCAGTTAAATCACGCCATTAGTCGGTAAGACGTTGCGCCCTTCTAGACTGTCAGAACGGTCGCGCCGGTCGTTTTTCGCGCTTCCAGAGCCCTATGCGCGTCGGCGACTTTTTCCAGAGGATAGCGTTGGTCTATGCGGACGGAAACCTGCCCGGTCGTCACCTTTTCAAACAGTTCGCGCGCCATCTGCTGGCAGGTTTCGAAGTCGGATATATGCGTAAAGATCGTCGGTCGCGTGAGCTTGAGCGAGCCCTTCGCCGCCAGCGTGCTGACGTCGAACGGCGGAACCTTGCCCGATGCGTTACCGAAGGTGATCATCATGCCGAAAGGCCGCAGGCTGTTCAGCGAGCCTTCGAATGTCGCCTTGCCCACGGAGTCCATGACGACATCGACACCTTTTCCGGACGTGATTTCCCTGACGCGGGCAGCGAAATCCTCGGTGTTGTAGTTGATGACATGGGTTGCGCCGTTTTCGTGTGCCAGCGCGCATTTTTCGTCCGATCCGGCGGTGCCAATCAGCGTGATGCCCTCGGACCGCGCCCATTGGCAGGCAATCAGGCCCACGCCCCCTGCGGCGGCGTGAAACAGCACCGTATCGCCCTTTGCGATCGGGGTCGTGCGCCGGAACAGATACTGGACGGTCAGCCCTTTCAGCATCATGGCCGCGCCTTCCTCGAAGGAAATCGCATCCGGCAAGCGGCAAACCTGCGCCGCCGGCATGACGCGCGCCTCGCAATAGGCGCCCGGCGGCATGCCGACATAAGCGGCGCGGTCGCCCGGCTTCAGATGCGTCACACCTTCGCCGACAGCCTCGACGATGCCGGCGGCCTCCATTCCCAGCGCGGTCGGCAACTGCAAGGGATACAGGCCGACGCGCTGGTAGACGTCGATGTAGTTCAGCCCGCAAGCCTTGTGCCGGATGCGGATCTGGCCCTGGCCGGGATCGCCGACTTCCCTGTCCACGAGTTTCATGACCTCCGGACCGCCAAATTCTTCGATGACAATCGTTCTTGAATGCGTGCTGTTCATGCCAAATCCTTTCGAGGCTACATGCTGTTATTGGAACTTGTTCCGGGCAAACTCGGCATTCGCCATCAACTTGCGTCCTGCGACGCGCTGCGTCGCAGGGTGGACAGCAGGTCGGCAAACCGGTCGCCCTGAATTGCAACGTGCTGGCGCATCGCCGCCGCAGCATCCTCCCCCGCGCCGGCCGTGATCGCATCCACGATCCGCTTGTGCTCGTCGAGGGAGTTGCGGACCCTGTCGCGTGCCCGCAACTGGATGCGCCTATACGCCTTCAGCCGCTTTTGTAACCCGCCCAGTTGCTCCAGGAGGAACTCGTTTCCGGCCACGTCGCGGATGTGCTGGTGGAACTGCTCGTTGGAATAGTAATAGGCGTCGCTCTCGCTCGGGCTGGCGTCCGCCTTGCAGGCCCTCTCGGCCGCCTGCGCGCAGGTTGCGTGCGCCTGTTGTATTCGGGCGATATCCTGCGCGGTCGCCCGTCTGGCCGCGAGGCCGGCGCAGAGCGCCTCGAGTTCCGCGACGACCTCGAACATTTCGCTCAGGCGGCGCAGGCCGATCTCGGCCACGAAAGCGCCGCGCCGCGGGCGGTGCTCGATCAGTCCGGTCGCCGCAAGCTGAAACAGGGCCTGACGAATCGGCGTGCGGGAAACGCCGAACTTTTCTGCCAGCGCGATTTCCTCCAGACGGGTGCCGGGGGGCAATTCGCCGGTGATAATCTGGTCCTCCAGTGCGTCGCGCAGGGCGTCGGACCGGTTCTCCTTTGATTTCGCGGACATTATTCTCGGACCTCATTTACTTGATTTCGTAACCATACTTTGGATTCTTGCATATGTAAAAGCCAATCTTGTATACAATAATATTGATATTGCACACCTTAGCAGGTAGTAATAAAAATTCAATGTGGACGGACCCCGACAATGTACCATTGCCAGGGCCGGACCAGACTCAGGGAGGAACCTATGAAATTGATTAAATTTGGCGTGGCCGGCGTGGTCTCATCGCTTCTGCTCGCTTCGGCCGCCTCGGCGACCGAACTCAAACTCAGCCACCAGTGGTCCGAAGGCGATGTTCGCCATCAGGTCGCACAGATGGTCGCCGACGAGGTTGCCGCCGCGAATGTTGATCTGTCGATCCAGATTTTCCCTTCGCAGTCGCTGTTCAAAGCGCGCGAGCAATATACGCCGCTGAGCCGCGGCCGTCTCGACATGACCGTACTGCCGCTGTCCTATGCCGGCGGCCAGCAACCCGCCTATAACCTGACGCTGATGCCCGGCCTCGTGAAGAACCACGACCACGGCAATCGCCTGTCGCACTCCCCGTTCATGGACGCGATTGAAGGCATCATGGCGGGCGACGACGTGATGGTTCTGGTCCACGGCTATCTGGCCGGCGGCTTCGGCACCAAGGACCGCGCTTGCATCACGGGCCCGGAAGATGCCAAGGGTTCGACGATCCGCGCCGCAGGCAAGGCATTCGAGCAGATGCTGGCAGGTGCCGGCGCGTCCATCTCGTCCATGGCCTCGTCCGAGATCTACAGCGCGCTGCAAACCGGCGTTCTGAACGCGACCAACACATCGTCCGAAAGCTTCGTCAGCTACCGCCTGTACGAGCAACTGACCTGCTACACTCCGGCTGGCGACTATGCCCTCTGGTTCATGTATCAGCCTCTGCTGATGAGCAAATCGGTATTCGAAGGCCTGACACCGGCACAGCAGGACGCGCTGCGCGCAGCCTCCGCCAAGGCCGAGGCATTCTATCTTGAAGAAGCCAAGAACGGCGACGCGGTTGCCGCCAAGGCATTTTCGGATGCAGGCGTGGAACTGGCCGAGATGACCGAAGAGGACTTCAACGCATGGCGCGAACTGGCGAAAACCACCTCTTACCCGGCCTTCGTGGCAGAGACACCTGACGGACAGGCTCTGCTGGATCTGGCTCTCTCCGTCGAGTAATACCGACGACTCCGCAGCGGGCCACCCGGTTCGCTGCGGAGCTTTTCCGACACCGGGCGCGGCCCGAAAAGAGGGGTCCAACCAATGAGTTCCGAACGTTTGACCACGGACGACGCCACCCTGCCGTTTCCGCTGAGGGCCATTGGCGCCATCTCCACGGCTTGCGGTGTCCTCGCATCCTTCATGATCCTCGCCTCCGTTTTGATCACCTGCCAGATGATCTGGGTGCGTTTTGTCCTTACCAAATCCACGGTCTGGCAAACCGAGGCGGTAATCTACCTGATGATCGGCGCAACGCTGATCGGCCTGCCCTATGTCCAGAAACTGCGCGGCCATGTCAGCGTGGATCTGCTGGAAACCATGCTGCCGCCACGCATGCGGCGCGGACTGGCCATCTTCACTCTGGTCGTCACGACGCTGATGATGGGCGTGATGCTGTTCTATGCCTGGGAAATGTTCCATCTGGCCTGGTCGCGTGGCTGGAAATCCGAAACCGTCTGGGCCGTTCCCCTGTGGATACCCTATATTTCGGTCCCGCTCGGGCTGTTTCTGTTCCTGTTGCAGGTGCTCAGCGATCTCTTGGCCCTCATTCTGCGCCTCGACCCCCAATCCATTGAAATCACACAAGACAGGAGGCACTGATGGACCCGCTTATCGTCGGAGGTCTGGTGGCGCTAGCCACTGTCATCGTTCTTTTCTCGGGCGTTTCGATCGGTGTCGGCCTGCTGATCGTCGCCGCCGGTTTCCTGCTGGTTTTCGACGGCGCGCGTTCGCTGGAAGCCCTGCCCGAGGTCTTTTACGGGGAACTGAACAGCTTCGCGCTGCTCTCGATACCGATGTTCATCATCATGGGCGCGGCGATTTCCTCCACCCGCGCCGGACCGGACCTCTACGAGGCGCTGGAACGCTGGCTGACGCGGGTGCCCGGCGGTCTGGTCGTCTCCAACCTCGGAGCCTGCGCCCTGTTTGCCGCGATGTCCGGTTCCTCGCCCGCCACCTGTGCCGCCATCGGCAAGATGGGCATTCCGGAGATGCGCAAGCGCGGCTACCCGGACGAGGTTGCGGCCGGATCCATCGCCGCCGGCGGCACGCTCGGCATCCTGATACCGCCTTCGGTCACGATGATCGTCTACGGCATCGCTACCGAGACCTCCATCGGACGCCTGTTTCTGGCGGGCGTGCTGCCCGGCGTCCTGCTGGTCTGCCTGTTTATCGCCTGGGCGATCTATGACACTTGGCGCCGCGGCGCGGGCCATGTGGCGCTTGGCGGGATTTCCTATACCTGGGCGCAGAAGATCGAGATACTGCCGCGCGTATTGCCGTTTCTGGCGATCATCGTCGGCGTTCTCTACGCGCTTTATGGCGGCGTCGCGACCCCTTCGGAAACGGCGGCCGTCGGCGCGCTTATGTGTTTCATCGTCGCGATCGTTGTCTACCGCATGTACCAGCCTTCCGCGTTGTGGCGGGTGCTGCGCGACTCCACCCGCGAAAGCGTGATGATCCTGTTCATCATCGGCGCCGCCGGTGTGTTTTCCTTCATGCTGTCCTCGCTGTTCGTCACGCAGTCGGTGGCCGGGTGGATCGCCGATCTGGACGTGAACCGCTGGGTTCTGATGGCGATCATCAACGTCTTTCTGCTGGTTGCGGGTTTCTTCCTGCCGCCGGTTGTGGTGATCCTGATGTCCGCGCCGATCCTTCTGCCGATCATCACCTCGGTCGGTTTCGACCCCTACTGGTTCGCGGTCATTCTGACGATCAACATGGAGATCGGCCTGATCACCCCGCCCGTCGGCCTGAACCTCTATGTGATCAACGGTATCGCGCCGGATATTTCCCTGCGGAAAATCCTGGCAGGTTCGCTGCCGTTTGTCCTGTGCATGGTGCTGGCCATCGTCATTCTGTCGATCTTTCCCGGTATCACGACATGGTTGCCCAATACGCTGATGGGACCGGCGCAATGACGCCGGGAGCCAATCTGCTCAGTGATCTTGTAACCCGCATCGCGGACGCCGGACGCGGGTTACTGTCACAGTCCGGAACGCCGCCCGACATTTCAAAGATGTGCGACACCCTGCTGACCGGCAAGGGCGAAGCCACCGGACTGGCCATAGCCCGCGCCATTCTGGATCAGTACGCAAAGCTGAAACCTGCGGAACGACTGGCATTCTTCACCGATCTGCGCGACCGGTTCGGCGTGGACCAGGAAGCGCTGGATGCCGCGATGGCCAAGGCGCGCGACAAGGGTCCGGCGGCCTTGCGGCAATTGCACATTGCCTCGGAGCCCCTCAGCCAGGAATTGATCCGCCGTCTGAACCGCGCTCCGGGCGGCACCACGCAACTGGTGGCAATGCGGCGCGATCTGCTGGACATCCTGAAAAAAGACAGTTCTTTCAAAGTCCTCGACGCGGATTTCCGTCACCTGTTCGCATCCTGGTTCAACCGCGGATTTCTGGAACTGAAGCGGGTCGACTGGTCGACCTCGGCGGCTGTTCTGGAGAAGATCATACAATACGAAGCCGTGCACGAGATCACCGGCTGGGACGACCTGCGCCGCCGCGTGGCCGCCTCGGACCGGCGGCTCTACGGGTTTTTCCATCCGGCCCTGAAAGACGACCCGCTGATTTTTGTCGAGGTTGCGCTGACTGCGGCCATCCCCGGTGACATCGGTCAGATCCTGGCCGAGGAACGCCCGGTGGTGCGGCCGAATACGGCCGGCGTGGCGGTGTTCTATTCAATCTCCAATTGTCAGGCGGGCCTGCGCGGCATTTCCTTTGGGAACTTCCTGATCAAGCAGGTGGTCGAGGAACTGCAAAGCGAGTTTCCGAACCTGAAGACTTTCGTGACGCTGTCCCCGGTGCCCGGCCTGCGGAAATGGGCGCTGGATCAAACGGAGGAAGAGGTTCTGGCGCCGCGTCTGCAAGCTGCGGTGAAGCGGCTCGAAGCGGGCGAGGCTGTCGGCGCCGAGCTTTCGGAAATTGCGGCACGCTATCTTGTGGAGGCCCATTCGTCCGATGGCGGCGCCGTCGATCCCGTCGCCCGGTTCCATCTGGGCAACGGCGCACGGCTGGAAAATATCCACGTCGGCGCGGACAACAGCCCGCGCGGCAGAGCCGGATCATGGGGAGTCATGGTGAATTACCTCTACGACCTGTCCACGATCGAAAAGAACCACGAGGCCTATTCGAATGCCGGTGAGGTCATTACCTCGACGGCGGTTCGCCGCCTGCTCAAGGCTCACTGAAAGGAAGTAAGATGTACAAGAGCAACCTGTTGGCCTCCACTCTGCGCCATGCCTCCATTGGCCGCGACAGCAAGGTTTTCGCGACCCTGTCCGGCAGCGGCGAAACGCTGACTTACGGCAAGCTTTGGGACAATGCCCACAAGGTGGCCGGTGCTCTGGTCGATGCCGGCGTTGTCCCGGGCGACCGGGTTGCCGCGCAGGTCGAGAAATCGCTGCCCGCGCTGGAACTGTATCTGGGAACGATTCTGGCAGGCGGCGTCTATCTGCCCCTGAACACCGCTTATACCGCCAGCGAACTGGATTATTTCCTTGAAAATGCCGAGCCCAAGGTCTTCGTTTGCGCCTCCGACCGCGCAGGTTCGCTGGAGCGGATCGCGGCCAAGGCCGGCGTATCGCGCGTATTTACACTCGGCTCCGACGGGCTTGGCAGCCTGACCGATGCGGTGGAAGCGGCCGGGCCGATCCCCTGCGCCGTGGCACGCGGAAAGGACGATCTGGCGGCCATTCTCTATACGTCCGGAACGACCGGACGGTCCAAGGGCGCGATGCTGACGCATGGCAACCTGGCGTCGAACGCGCAGGTCCTGACCGAGTACTGGCAGTTCACCGACAAGGACGTTCTGATCCACGCCCTGCCGATTTTCCACACGCACGGGCTGTTCGTGGCGACCAATGTGGCGCTGGTGGCCGGCGCCTCGCTGATCTACCACACGAAATTCGACGCGACCGCGATCCTTGCCGATTTCGCCCGCGCCACGACGCTCATGGGCGTCCCGACATTCTATACGCGCCTGCTGGACATGCCGGAACTGACCCGCGAGTCCGCGGCCGGCATACGGCTGTTCATCTCCGGTTCGGCCCCTCTGTTGGCCGAAACCCATGTCCAGTGGCAGGAGCGGACCGGTCAGGCCATTCTGGAACGCTACGGCATGACGGAAACCTGCATGAACACGTCGAACCCCTATGACGGGCCGCGCAAACCGGGAACAGTCGGCATGCCCCTGCCCGGCATCGAAGTGAGGATCGTCGATGATAACGGAAAGACCCTGCCCGACGGAGAAATCGGCGGGATCGAGGTGCGGGGACCGAATGTCTTCAAGGGCTACTGGCGCATGCCGGACAAAACCGCGGCGGAACTGCGCGAGGACGGATTCTTCATCACCGGCGACGTCGGGATGATCGACGAGGACGGCTATGTTTCGATAATCGGGCGGTCCAAGGACCTGATCATCTCGGGCGGCTTCAACATCTATCCCAAAGAGATCGAACTGGTCGTGGACGCCGTTGACGGCGTGAAGGAAAGCGCCGTGTTCGGCGTGCCGCACCCCGACTTCGGCGAGAGTGTCGCTGTGGCGGTCGTTGCGGAAAACGGGACCGAACTGTCGGAAGAGGACATCACCTGCGCCGTTGCCCCGCAGCTGGCGCGGTTCAAGCATCCGCG
>JBFIHV010000004.1:0-22482 GCA_041601595.1 Amylibacter sp.
AGACTGTGGCCATAATCGAAAGAAAGCCAATGAAAAGTTAGAGGCACTAAAAACCCAATGAAATAAGCGTTTTTAAGCGCTTAATGCCATCCAGTGATATCGGGTAAAAAGGTATGGTGGCGGAGCGGACGGGACCGGAATCCAACCTTCTCTGGTCGGTAACGCATTGATTTATAACGACAACACCTTTTCAGCCCGCCTACTGTGGATATCAACCGCGAAAATAGGCCGAATCCATCGGGGCTCGCGGTGACGATTGTATCGGGCCGCTCACAGAAGCCGGATATACGTCAGCAATTGTGATCGCCGATCCATACCCAAAAAGAACGTTGCAATCAGGCGGGGTCCATATACGTCCACACATGACAGAACCACCGACGGATTGGGGCCAGCCGCCGCAGTCAGGGTAGCAGCAGCACTTGAACATCCGCCACGTTTGTACCTGTCGCGCCGGTGATCAAGAGGTCGTTTGCGGCGTCGAGCGCAGCGTTACTGGCATTGTCATCAAGCAAAGCCCTGACATCCTTTCCGGTGGACGCAATTCGCGACAGCGTGCCGCCGTCCACAATGCCGCCCGCAGCCTCGGTTGGGCCATCGCGGCCATCGGTGCCGCCACTGAGAAACACCCAGCCTGCCGGCAACGCAGCGCTTTTCAGTACCACGCGAAGTGCGAGTTCCTGGTTGCGACCGCCTCGACCTTTACCGCGTATACGCACGGTGGTTTCGCCACCGAAGATCAGCGCAGTCGGACCGGCGATTAGCCGGTCCGTGGCGGCGGCCACGATCTGTGCGGCGGCGGCGTCAACGTCGCCGATCAAGGCATCGCTGGCAATCCGCGCCGCCCACCCGTCTGGCACCGCCGTGCGCATGGCGTCGAGCGACTGCCTGTTGCTACCGACCAGATAATTGTTGCTGTCAGGCAGCGGAGTGTGAGTGTGGACGGTTTGCAAAAATTTCTGAACTCGGTTCGGGAGCTGTCCAAATATTTCCTTTTCTAACAACAGGTCCAACGCTTCCTTTCGTGATCCAAGCGGGGAAACAGTGGGGCCGCTGGCGATGGCGCGCAAGTCGTCGCCGACCACATCCGACAGGATCAGCGCCGTGACTGGCGCTGGCGCGGCGTGGCGCAGAAAGCCGCCGCCCTTCAGGTCTGACAACTGTTGGCGCACCATGTTGGTGGACACGATATTCAGTCCGGACCCCAGAAGCGTCCGGCCGACGGCCTGCAGGTCGTCCAGCGTGATCGGCGCGACCGGGGCGGGCGCAAGGGCCGAGCCGCCGCCGGAAATCAGTGCGAGAACTTGATCGCCTGGGCCGGCCTGTTTCAGCAGGGAAATGACCCGACGTGTCGCATCGTGTCCTGCCTGATCCGGCACGGGGTGACCAGCTGTGAGAATTTCCGCGCCTGAAATGGTTTGGCCGTTCTCGTGGTGGGTGACGCCCAAAGCCGTGACCGGGCCGGCAATATTGTCCAGAGCCGCGCCGAGCATTGCGGGCGCGGCCTTGCCGATGGCGATGACGTAGGTTCGGCCCTCGGACGGCAGCGGCGCGAGCGGACTCCGCTCCAGGTGCCGACGCACGGCACCTGAAGGATCAGCGGCCGCGACGGCCTTGTCAAACATGTATTTCGTCAAGTTTCGCGCGTCGACGGTCGTCACGGCTCAGCCGTCTGCGATCTGTTTGGCCTTTTCGACCAGGACCTCTGCTTGGCGGATTGAGGCATAGTCGATCAACCGGCCATCCAGCGACACTGCGCCCTTGCCGGCGGCTTCGGCTTCGGCCATGGCCTTAAGTATCCTCTCGGCACGGTTCACTTCGTCGGCCGAAGGGGTCATGACCTGATTGGCGAGCGCGATCTGGCTGGGGTGGATGGCCCATTTCCCTTCGCAACCGATAACGGCGGCGCGGTAGGCGGCGGCCCGGTAGCCATCGGGGTCGGAGAAATCGCCAAACGGTCCGTCGATCGGGCGCAAGCCGTTGGCGCGGGCCGCAACGACCATGCGCGAAATCGCATAGTGCCACATGTCGCCCCAATGGGTTTGACGGTGGCCGTCGGTGTCCGGATCGGTCAGGACGGAATAGTGCTCGTTGACGCCGCCGATCACGGTGGTCCGGGCGCGGGTGCTGGCGGCATAATCGGCAACGCCGAAATGCAGGCTCTCATTGCGCTTGGACGCGGAGGCAATCTCGTGCACGTTTTGCATCCCGAGAGCGGTTTCGATGATATGCTCGAATCCGATGCGTTTCTTGTAGCCTTTTGCGTCCTCGATTTGGGTGACCATCATGTCTACGGCATATACATCCGCTGCCGTGCCGACCTTCGGGATCATGATCAGGTCGAGCCGTTCGCCTGCCTGCTCGACGATGTCCACCACATCCCGGTACATATAGTGCGTATCCAGCCCGTTGATTCGAATCGACATCGATTTGGTGCCCCAGTCGATCTCGTTCAGAGCCTTGATGATGTTCTTTCTGGCTTGTTGTTTTTCATCCGGCGCTACCGCATCCTCGAGATCGAGAAAAATGACGTCGGCATCGGATTTTGCTGCCTTTTCAAACATTTGTGGCTGACTACCGGGAACCGCCAACTCGCTTCGGTTCAGACGCCCGGGGGCTTGCTCAACGGAAAAAAAACTCATTCATTCATACTCCTGTGGATGGGTTGCGGCAACTGGTCTTATCCAGTGAGAAAAATAATTATACTGTCAAGAAAATTATTTTAATGCTGTTCTGACCGGACTGGGATATTAATTTTGGTCCCCGTCCGGCCTGAAACTCTCTCCGGGTAATCGACTTGAATAATAAAATGCGATGGCTTGAGCGCGGTTCCTGACCGACAGTTTTTCGTAGAGGTTCGAGAGATGAAATTTGACCGTGTTCGTCGATATCTCGAGCTCTTTGGACAGTTCGCGATTTGTCAGGCCTTTTGACAGCGCGGCAAGCATCGTTCGTTCCCGGCGTGACAGCATATGGATCGGATCCGTTTGCAGTTTGCGGACGTCAAGAAACGGAAAAACCATCTTGCCCGCCGCAACCTCGGCGCAAGTGTCCAGCAGCCCCTGTACCGGTCCGTTTCGGGAAACGAAACCTGCCGCCCCTGCGCTCATCGCGGCACGGTGGGCATCACTCGCTTGATCGGCGTACACGACGAGACGCGGAGCCTGTTCCTGTTCGCGTAAAACTTCGATCAGCTTTGCGCCGCCCAATGCGGGCAGGTTCCAGTCTATCACGCCAACCTGTACGGGAAAGCGCATTACCGCTCCCAAAAAGCCTTCGGCCGTGGCGGTGGTGGCGACAAGAGAGAACCTCGGATCGCGATCGAAAAATTCTGACATCGCAGACAAAACCAGCGGATTGCTGTCTGCCAAGGCGATCGAGATCGGGGATTCTGATTTGTTAACTGTCTGCATTTACTGGCTTTCTAACTAAAAACTACCCAAAAGGGTTGGTTGATATTGATGATTATACTAGATTAACACCTAAATAGGTAGGTTATTTACCATCCATATAGTTACCCGAAAGCAGTAACAAGCTACGTTGCGGCTAATGTTGAGTCGGTGTTAATTTAAATAATACGACATGAAAATTCTGCCTTGCAGGTTTTCTCATCTCCGCCACCGACGCAAATCCAGTGAGGATCCAATCCATGACAGACCAGACCATCTTTCCACCGCTTGAAATCCCGGATACGCTTGCGGCTGGCCCGGGTCCGGGAAACACTGATCCGCGTGTCCTGCAGCGTTTTGCGAACTCCGGCATGGCCGATCATATGCAAACGGACGTCCTGCGCGGAATGGTTGAGTGCAAGCACATGTTGCGCAGCATCTGGGGCACCAAAAACACCTATACCTACGGTGTCGGCGGTACCGGTTTCAGCGGTCTCGACTGTATGTTGAACGCCGTTCTTCCCGGCGACAGCGTCGTGGTTTTCGTCAACGGGACGTTCAGTGGAATTGACGCCCTGACGATCCGGATGAAGGCTTCGACACGTGCGGAGCTCACGGCAAATCCGATGGATCCCAAACCGGCAAGCGTCACTGTGATCGAAGTGCCTCATGGCCAGTCGGTACATGCGGAAGTTATCGAAAAGGCGCTCGCGGAACTTAAGCCGAAATGGGCGTTCATGGCGCATTGGGAAACCGGTTCCGGACGCGTCAATGACCTGCGGGCCTTTTCAGATGCCTGCGAACGCCACGGCGCGATGGGTCTGGTCGATGCGGTTTCGTCGCTGGGTATCGAAGATTTTTCTATTGACGACTTCCCTGGCGTTGTCGGCTGGGCGTCCTGCCCGCAAAAGGGCGTTCTGTGCCTGCCGTTGACCTATGCGCCGGTCAGCTTTAGCGATCGCTATATCGCCGAGGTCAAGGCCAACGGCTGTCATTCCTATGTGCATCACCCGATCCTGGAGGCGCGCCACTGGGGCATCGCCGATGGCCAAGACGTCGCTGCAGGCAGCTATCACCGCACCCATTCCGGCTATGCCGTCGCAGCCTTTCACGAGGCGCTTCGGATCACCCTGCAACATGGCCGGGTTCAGCGGGCGCGGGACTATGCGTTCCACGAAAAAGCCTTGCGCGACGCCGTCATTGGCATGGGCTGCAATGTGACGTCGAATATGACCAGCCTGGTTGTACTGAACCTGCCGGACGCGCTTGCGGGCCGGGAAAAGGAGTTGGTGCAGTCCTGCCGGGCCAAGGGTTTCGGCATCTGGCCGACATTGTCTGAGCCTGTCCAGATTCGCATCGGCATCCTCAACCAGCTGTCTCCGACCGCGATAAACACCATCGTGACCCGTTTCGCCGACGCGCTGAATGAGATGGGGGCCGGTGTTGATGTGGATGCGATCCACAAAGGTTTGGACCAACATTACAACACCACACTGGCGGCGGAATAACCCGTCACAAAGGGAGAACGGACACATGGATATCCACGAATATCAGGCCAAGGACATTCTGAGCAACTTCGGCGTCGCGATTCCGCGGGGCGGATTGGCTTACAGTCCGGAGCAGGCGGCCTATCGCGCCCGGGAAATGGGCGGCGATCGCTGGGTTGTCAAGGCGCAGGTGCATGCCGGTGGCCGCGGCAAGGCCGGTGGCGTCAAAGTGTGCGGCAGTGACGTTGAAATCCAAGCTGCGACCGAGGGTATGTTCGGCCAGAAACTGGTCACGCATCAAACCGGACCTGAAGGCAAGGGTATATACCGCGTCTATGTCGAGGCGGCCGTGCCGATCGATCGCGAGATTTATCTCGGGCTTGTTTTGGACCGTTCCAGCCAGCGCGTCATGATTGTGGCCTCGGCTGACGGCGGTATGGAGATCGAGGAGATCTCTGCCAACCGGCCGGACAGCATCGTGCGCGCCACAGTGGAACCGGCTGTCGGTTTGCAGGAATTTCAGTGCCGGGAAATCGCGTTCAAACTGCGGATCGAGCCCGCCCTTGTGCAGCAGATGGTGCGCACACTCCAGGGATGTTACCGCGCCTTTACCGAGCTTGATGCAACGATGGTTGAAATAAATCCGCTGGTGATCACCGGTGATGGCCATATTCTGGCACTCGACGCCAAGATGACCTTCGATGACAATGCACTGTTTCGGCATCCGCAAATCTCTGAACTGCGCGATAAATCGCAGGAAGACCCGCGCGAAAGCCGCGCCGCAGACCGCGGCCTGTCTTATGTCGGACTGGAAGGCAATATCGGCTGTATCGTAAACGGCGCCGGCCTGGCGATGGCCACCATGGACACAATCAAACTGGCTGGGGGCGAGCCTGCCAACTTCCTCGACATTGGCGGAGGCGCCACGCCAGAGCGGGTGGCAAAAGCATTTCGTCTGGTGATGTCGGACAAGAATGTGCAAGCCGTTCTGGTGAATATTTTTGCCGGTATTAACCGGTGCGACTGGGTCGCTGAAGGAATTGTTCAGGCGCTGCGGGACAACCCGGTTGACGTTCCTGTTATTGTGCGCCTTGCCGGCACAAACGTCGAGGCAGGGCAGAAAATTCTGGCGCAAAGCGGCTTGCCACTGATCCGGGCCAGAACATTGAACGAAGCCGCGGAACGTGTCGTGACCGCATGGCGCAATGATCTTAACCAGAATACGAAAATGAGGGCAGTCTGATGAGCATTTTTCTGGATCGCGACACCAAGGTGATCGTTCAGGGCATTACTGGCAAGATGGCCCGGTTTCACACCAAGGACATGATCGCCTACGGCACCAATGTCGTCGGTGGTGTTGTGCCCGGCAAAGGCGGCGAAATTGTCGAGGGCGTGCCGGTTTTCAACACGGTAAAGGATGCCGTCGAGGCGACGGGCGCCGACACCACCCTGGTTTTTGTGCCGCCGCCATTTGCGGCCGACAGCATCATGGAGGCAGCCGACGCCGGAATCCGGTACTGCGTCTGTATCACCGACGGCATCCCGGCGCAGGATATGATCCGTGTAAAACGCTATATGTACCGCTATCCCATGGCGCGCCGCATGGTGCTGACCGGGCCGAACTGTGCCGGTACTATCAGTCCCGGAAAAGCATTGCTGGGCATTATGCCCGGCCATATCTATCTGCAAGGAAACGTCGGCATCGTCGGACGTTCCGGAACGCTGGGATACGAGGCCGCCGCACAGTTGAAAGAGCGCGGTATCGGCATCTCGACCAGCGTCGGCATTGGCGGCGATCCGATCAACGGCTCGTCATTCAAGGACATCCTGCGACATTTCGAGGATGACGACGAAACCCATCTGATCTGTATGATCGGAGAGATTGGCGGCCCGCAAGAGGCCGAGGCGGCAGATTACATTCGCGACCACATCTCCAAGCCGGTGGTGGCCTATGTCGCCGGTCTGACGGCGCCAAAGGGGCGCAAGATGGGCCACGCCGGCGCAATCATCTCGGCATTTGGCGAAAGCGCCAGCGAGAAGGTGGAGATATTGACCGCGGCGGGCGTGACGATCGCGCCGAACCCCGCGGTTATTGGCGAGACCATTGCCAACGCAATGCAATAGGGCGATTTTGATATGTTAAAACCCAAAATTCTTGTGACCCGCCGCTGGCCGGCCGCGGTCGAAGCGAGACTGGCGGAACGGTTCGATACGGTTCTCAACAGGTCGGATGTGCCGATGACGCTTCCTGACCTCAAGGCGGCCCTTAAGACATTTGACGCGGTACTGCCAACCGTGACGGACTTGATTGGCGCCGAGGCCCTGAATGTCGCCGTCCCGCGGACCAGGATCCTTGCTAATTACGGGGTAGGGTACAGCCACATCGATATTGCCCGCGTTTCCGAACTTGGGATTACCGTCACTAATACGCCCGACGTCCTGAGTGAATGCACAGCCGACCTCGCAATGATGTTGCTGCTGATGGTGGCCCGTAATGCCGGCTCGGGCGAACGCGAGATCAGGGGAGGGCGATGGACGGGTTGGCGGCCGACCCATCTGCTTGGCAAAAAAGTCTCTGGCAAGACGCTGGGCATCATTGGCTTTGGCCGCATCGGTCGGGCCGTGGCCCACCGTGCCCACCATGGCTTCGGCATGAAAATTCTCGTGCAGAACCGAAGCGCGGTTACAGCGGAGATTCTGGGGCAGTGCAACGCAACCCAGGTCGAGAGCATCGAAGCGCTGATGCCGCGGTGCGATTTCATATCGCTGCATTGTCCGGGCGGGCCGGAAAACCGCAACCTGATCGACGAGCGACGGCTGAATTTGATGAAACCCGACGGCTATCTGATCAATACCGCCCGTGGCGAAGTCATCGACGAGATGGCCCTGTCGCAAGTGCTGCGTTCCAAGAGGATCGGCGGTGCTGCCCTTGACGTATTTGACGGAGAACCAAGCATCAATCCGGTGCTGAAAGACTGCGACAATCTGGTGATGTTGCCGCATCTCGGCAGCGCAACCAAGGAATCGCGCGAGGCAATGGGTTTTCGCGTGTTCGACAATCTGTGCGACTTTTTCGAAGGTCGTATCCCGCGTGATCGGGTGAACTGATGGAAAATTTAGCGCCGATTATTGAGATGGAACAGGCCGGCGATGCGCCGTCTGGCTATTCCAACAGGCTGAGGTCCGAATTATTCGAACTGTGGCAGAATGTCATTCGTCTGCGCGCGCCGGAGATTTTACCGCTGCTGTCCGAAAAGCACGCCAATCTCCCTGACAGTGTTGAAACCACGCGGTATCTTCAGGCCCTGAATATCTGGTTTCAGCTGTTGAAAATCGTCGAGGAGAACGCGTCGATGCGATCCCGTCGCATGACGGAGACCCGCGAAGGTCCGGATGCAGTGGACGGCAGTTTTGCCAAGGCGATATCCGATTGTGACGATGTGCCGGTCGCCGATTTCCTGCGCACGGCTAACATTTTGTCGGTGGGGCCGACGCTTACTGCCCATCCGACGGAAGCCAAGCGCGTGACGGTTCTCGAAATCCATCGCCGTATCTATCGTGCTCTGGTCTCGCTTGAAACCCAGCGCTGGACGCCGCACGAACGCGACGAAGTGCTTTGTGACATCCAGAGCGAGATCGATTTGCTTTGGCTGACCGGAGAGTTGCGGCTGGAGCGGCCTTCGCCGACAGACGAGATCGAATGGGGGTTGCAATTCTTTCGCGACAGCCTGTTTGACGCCGTTCCGCAATTGTTCGGCCGGTTCCACAGGGCCGTCTCGGCGCATTACGGCATTGAAGACGGCACCACGCCCTGTATCCTGTTCCATTCATGGATCGGCGGCGACCGGGACGGCAATCCCAATGTCACCGTCGAGACAACCCGGACGGCACTGATCCGCGCGCGTGGCGCGATCCTGGAAAAATACCTCTCTGTGCTTACGACAGCCGCGCAGCGCATCAGCATCAGTTCCTCGATTGCCTCCATTCCGCATGCCGCGCTGGAAGGCCTGCAACGCGTGATCCGATCCTCCCCGCTTGGCGAGGCTCAGAAACTCCGCAATCCTAACGAATTGTTCCGCCAGGCGCTGAGCGTCATCGCCGCACGCATCGCCGCAACGCGCGACGAAACTGATCTGGCTTATCTGCATGTTTCGGAATTTGTTGCGGACCTGCGACGCGTAGAAGCTGCACTTGCAGCGATCAAAGCTGATCGTTTGGCCGCGCGCTATGTTCGCCCCATTCGCTGGCAGGCTGAAGTTTTCGGGTTTAGGACCGTTTCGCTTGATGTGCGTCAAAATTCTTCGGTAACGACGCAAGTGCTGACAGATATATGGGCGACATCCGGCAGTCCACCGTTGTACGGCACGCCCGAATGGTCGCAACGTCTGAACAAGGAATTGGGGCAACCCGACCTGCCAGCTATAGATACGGCCGGATTGAGTCCGCAGGCGCAAGAATTCATCGCCTTGCTCTCGCTCATGCAAGAGGTGCGTTTCGGCGACGATCCTAATGCGATCGGACCTTTCATTCTGTCGATGACACGTTCATGCGACGATCTGCTCGGCGTTTATCTGCTGGCCCGCTATGCCGGCTTCGGAGCCGAGAAACTGGACCTTCGGGTCGTTCCCCTGTTTGAAACCATCGGCGACCTGCGCGCTGCGCCCCAGATACTGGAGGCGCTGTTGCGGGTGCCGTTGGCGCGGCGTAGCCTGCGCGCCAGTGGCGGGCTGATGGAGATCATGCTGGGCTATTCGGACAGCAACAAGGACGGTGGATTCCTTTGTTCGACATGGGAGCTGGAAAAGGCGCAGCGCAGCATCACGCGCACGCTGTCCGCCCATGATATGACGCCGGTTTTCTTTCACGGGCGCGGCGGGTCGGTCAGTCGCGGCGGCGCGTCGACCGAGCGCGTCATTGAGGCCCAGCCCAGAGGCACGATCAACGGTCGGCTACGCACGACGGAGCAGGGAGAGGTCGTATCTTCGAAATTCGCAAACCGCGGCACGGCTCTCAACCAATTGGAACTGTTGGCATCTTCGGTTCTAAAGCGATCGCTGAGCCCGAAGTCGGAACCCACGGCACCGGAATTCAACGATACGCTCGAGGCACTGTCCGGCATGTCGCAGACCGTCTACAGCACGCTTCTGAATCAGCCCGGATTCGTGGACTATTTTGTGCAGGCCAGCCCGGTCGAGGAACTGGCGATGCTGAAAATGGGGTCGCGTCCGGCACGGCGCTTCGGAGCCCAGAGCCTCGCAGATTTACGGGCCATACCCTGGGTATTCGCCTGGTCGCAAAACCGGCACATGATTACGGGATGGTACGGGTTCGGTTCGGCTGTTGCGTCTTTTCGGCGGTTTCGCTCGTCGGATGGGGATATCCTGCTGAAGACAATGTTCGAACGATCCTCCCTGTTCCGCCTCGTCGTGGACGAGGTCGAGAAATCTCTGTTCCAGGCCGACATGGACGTGGCCGCCAGATATGCGTCACTGGTGGCGGACGATAAAACCCGCGCCGCCATCTTTGGGATGATAAGGCGCGAATACGATCAGAGCTGCGCCGCCGTCAGGTTTTTCAATGGCGGCACCGGGATCGGCGAACGGTTCCCGAATATGTCGGAACGCTTCGCGCGGGTCAGCTGGGAACTGGCGCGGATCCACGACCTGCAGATCGGTCTGCTGCGCGGCATCCGCTTATCGCCGAAAAGCTCTGATTCAATATCGCTGATGCAATCAATGAACAGTATTGCCGCCGCTCTGGGATGGACCGGCTAACCGAACTCTGCAGGAGATAAAGACATGAATGTTCTTCAAAGCGTCGACGGGTTTTTTACACGAACACTCGCCAAAACCGACCCCGAGGTTTTTGCCTCGATCAGGGATGAACTGGGCCGCCAGCGTGACGAGATCGAATTGATAGCCTCGGAAAATATCGTCTCTGCCGCCGTGATGCAGGCGCAGGGGTCTGTCATGACCAACAAATACGCCGAAGGGTACCCCGGCCGGCGCTATTACGGCGGCTGCGACTATGTCGATGTGGCCGAAAATCTGGCGATCGACCGCGCAAAGCAGTTGTTCGGCTGTGAATTCGCCAACGTCCAGCCGAACTCCGGCAGCCAGGCCAACCAGGGCGTGTTTCAGGCGCTGATCCAGCCCGGCGATACGATTCTGGGCATGTCGCTTGATGCCGGCGGTCACCTGACCCATGGCGCTGCGCCCAACCAGTCAGGCAAATGGTTCAATTCGGTGCAATATGGTGTGCGGCGCGAGGACAACCGGCTCGATTACGATCAGGTGGAAGCGCTGGCCAAGGAACACCAACCCAAGCTGATCATCGCCGGCGGGTCCGCCATTCCGCGCCAGATCGATTTCGCCAAGTTCCGGGCGATTGCCGATATGGTCGGCGCCTATCTGCTGGTCGACATGGCGCATTTCGCCGGTCTGGTTGCGGCGGGCGAGCACCCCAGCCCCTTCCCGCATGCGGACGTCGTCACGACTACCACGCACAAGACCCTGCGCGGTCCGCGCGGCGGCATGATCCTGACCAATGACGAGGCGATTGCCAAAAAGGTCAACTCGGCGATTTTCCCGGGCATTCAGGGCGGACCCCTGATGCATGTGATCGCCGCCAAGGCGGTCGCCTTCGGCGAGGCGCTGCGGCCTGAGTTCAAATCCTACCAGAAACAGGTCCGCGCCAATGCGGTGGCGCTGGCCGACCAGTTGATGAAGGGCGGGCTGGATATTGTCACCGGCGGCACCGACACGCATCTGATGCTGGTCGACCTGCGCCCCAAGGGCGTGAAAGGCAACGAGACCGAAAAGTCGCTGGGCCGCGCCCATATCACCTGTAACAAGAACGGCGTGCCGTTCGATCCGGAAAAGCCGACTGTCACCTCCGGCATCCGACTGGGATCGCCTGCAGGCACGACGCGCGGCTTCGGCGAGCCGGAATTCCGCCAAATCGCCGATTGGATCATCGAGGTCGTCGACGGACTGGCCGCGAATGGGCCGGACGGTAACGCGGAAGCCGAGGCGAAAGTGAAGGCGGAAGTCGCCGCGATGTGCGCTCGTTTTCCGATTTATCCCGGGCTCTAGACGCAGGCTTCGAAAGGCGCCTAATGTGGCCAGGCCGCCGCTGGTATCCAGCGGCGGGCACTGTCAGAAGTTTGGAAACTAGCACAGCTAACGGCCAGAATACATATCACTGAAAGGGAAGTACAGATGACCAGTTCAATTCATGCGGAGTGGGCTTGAAAGCGCACTCCCGGATTTCAGCGCGGCCGCCTAATCATCGGCCTACCCCTACAACGCGGCGCGGTTTGCCGCCCCGCGTTCCCTGCCTATCAGTCGGAAAGATTTTCGCCAATGGCCAAACTATTTAGTGTGTTCTCTAGAAAGTCCGCTACAAGCGCCGAAGGACGCGACGCCGTTGATTTGACGCCCGTTCTATCAGGCTATTCCATTGAGGTAATGCCGCGTACTGCCTCCAAGATAGAAGATTTCAGAGTTCTTTTGCCCGAGGGCACGAGAGTTTATGTGGCGCATATCGAAGGTACGCCGATCGAAGACATGGTGGCGACAGTTGGCCGGATTGCCAACGATGGGTTTCAGGTCATGCCTCATATTCCAGCGCGGTTGCTTAGCGACAAAGCCATGTTGGAGGACTGGATTAAGCGATACAGGGATGCAGGGGCAAGTCAAGCACTGATCCTGGCTGGCGGGGTCGAAAAACCACGCGGCGATTTCCACAGTTCGATGCAAATTTTGGAAACGGGACTTTTTGACAAGTACAAATTTGAGCGGCTTCACATCGCCGGCCACCCAGAAGGCAACAGGGATATTGACCCGGACGGCTCGGACCAAAGCGTCATGGAGGCGCTTCGTTGGAAACAAGGTTTCAGCGAGCGCACGGACGCCGACTTGGCGATTGTTACTCAGTTCGCGTTCGAAATAAATCCGATTGTCGATTGGGCAACACGATTGACTGCTGAAGGAATCACTCTGCCCATTCACTTGGGAATTGCGGGTCCCGCAAAACTACACACCATGATCAAGTTTGCCGTTGCCTGCGGGGTCGGCCCATCGATGCGTGTTCTTCAGCGCCGCGCCAAGGATGTCTCTAACCTCCTGTTGCCATACGAACCGAAAGAGATTCTTGCTGATCTCATGGCGCACAAAGACGCGTCTCCGGCCAGCAACCTGCAACATGTCCATTTCTTCCCACTCGGTGGCATTCGGCAAACAATTGAGTTCACGAAGTCGCATTCCAACTCCGCTTCCTAGCATCATGCGGATCCTACCGGCGCCAGCCGGTAGTCGTTCAGTCTGGAAATAGGCTCATTGCGTTATGGTTCTCGGCTTCTTCGACACAGTGCCGGAGTCGCTTTACATCGCAAATGTAGATAACTCTCTTTTCGATGCGCAGGATTTCCAGTTTGCTCAGCCCCTGAAGAACTTCAGTGACTGTCTGCCGGGTGCACCCAATCATATCGGCGATTTCTTGGTGCGATATCCTTGCCCTGAGGACGACTTCGTGCCGGGGCGTCCACTGTCCGCAGTTTTCCGCCAGCCGCAGGATGGCCCGCCCGACGCGCAGGCTGGCTCGTTGGTTGACCTCGGCCATGGAGTCGCAGGCAAGACGCAATCGGCCTCCCAACAGCTTGATGACATTTAGCGCAAGAGCAGGATACGCAAGGATCAGTTCCTCAAAGCGCTGACGCCGAAGAATAAGCATACGCGACGGCTCTAGCGCCTTCGCATAGACGCTTTGCCGCAAACTACCGGTGATCCCGCCGGCACCAAAAAGAGCGCCCGGGACGCACAGCCAGAAGATGGTCGCATGACCGTTTGGCGCTATGTGCTCGATTTTTATCATTCCATCTATGAGGTAAAAAACCTTGTCGGCAACATCGTCCGCAAGAAACACATTGTCGCCCCGCGAAAACTCCCTGACGGTGGAGCGCGCGTAGAACTGTTTTCGTGTCTCTACGTCAATGCCATCAAAGAGATCGCTCTGGCGCCAATACCAAGGCGCTTCGCGGTCATTTTCATCTGGCTCTGATGCGTAATTCATTTGCGCTTTCCGCGCAGCCATCGGCGTTGCGCAATCTTTCATAAGCAAATCGGGCCGCTCGCGGTCCGCTTCGGATTAGGCGGAAGGCCCGTGTTAAGGTCGGCAAAACTTAATCGCGTTTCCAAAATGGCGCAACACAATACATTCCGCGCGTTTCGGGTTTTGCAGAACCGAAATATGAGGCTGCCGCAGTTCAATCTGATTCTGCGGAAATTGTCGGCCCCCCGACAGATATTCGAATCTGGGTGTGCAAGCATACCGGAGACACAGATGCTAACACAGGAGATAGCTGGATATGACAACATCCTCAAAACGGAAGGTCACACTGAAAAGCCTGCGCGAGAAAAAGCGTAAGGGCGAGCGGATTACCTCAATCGGCGTCTACGATGCTCCTCTTGCCGCGATCTCTGATCAAGTGGGATTTGATCTTCTGATCATTGGGAATGCGGGTCCGATGTCCATCTTCGGCCATGCCGATCCGACGACGGTAAAATTCGAGGAGCATTTGTTCATGACCCAAGCGGTTAGCCGGGTCACAAAATACGGGCTGATCGTGGCCCATATGCCCTATATGACGTATCACACTTCAAAGGAAGATGCGGTACGGAATGCAGGCCGGCTCGTCGCTGAAGGCGGGGCTCATGCCGTAAAATGCGAAGGCAACCGTCACACGGCTGAATATGTCTCGGCGATCGTAGGCGCGGGCATTCCTGTCATGGGACACATCGGCATGCAGGCGTCACGCCGGGTTGAGCAAAGTGGATTTGGGATCAAGGGGCGCAGCTTTGAAGAGGCGCAACAGATCATCGACGGGGCGGATGCCTTCGTGGATGCCGGCGTTTTCGCATTCATTCTGGAGCAGGTTCCGGCCGAACTGGCAGAGTTTCTGACCAAAAGGTACGACGTTCCGGTCATCACGTTGGGCGGCGGAGCCAAGTCGGACGGTATCTATCATATCGCCGGCGATGTGGTAGGTTACAGCGCCTTCCCGATGCCCAAGAACCGTCGGAGCTTCACCAATGTCCAACCGCTCCTAGAGAAGGGAATTGTGGCCTATAAGGAAGCTGTTCTCAATGGCAAATACCCAGTCGCCGAGGACTCGTTTAGCATGAACGACGGGGAGTTCGACAAACTTCTTTCTTACTATAGGGAAAATACTGGGCACTGACGTCGCAGACTACAAAAAGTATAAAACCGGGAGGAAAAAATGAAAAAACTTGTTGGATCAACGGTCATGATGGCCGCCTTGGCTTTCGGGGTAAGCGCGAAGGCGCAACAGTCGAGCTATGCCGACATAGTCGCGGCGCGTACCCAGGTTGCGGGCGACCCGATCGACATCAACTCGAACTATTGGCTTGCCTGGACGGGCGCCTGGGATACGGTCGTCATGAAGGAACTGCGCATCTGGGAGTATTGGCTACCCAAAGGCAGTACGGTTTCGTGGAAGCGTAACCTTCAGGGCCCGCCAGTGATCACTGACCTGCTCGCAGGCAAGCAACAGATTGGTTACATTGGCGACAATCCCGCTATTATTTCCACCACCAAACGCGATATCGCTCCGATTAACCTCGTCGCAGTAAACACTATCTCGCCTGGACGGATGTGCGGGCACATAATCTTTGGCAAGGATGCCCCGGACTTTGAAACCTTCAAGGAAGCCGCTTCTTGGCTCGAAGGCAAAACCGTCGGCGTGCCGCGGGGCAGCTGCGCTGACCGACTTGGTCAGGTTATCGCGCATGCAGAGGGAGTGAACGTGACTTGGCAGCAGATGCAAGCGGAGGTTATTGTTACCAGCCTTCAGGCAGGTAAGATCGACGCCGCCGCAGTCTATGAGCCGCATTCGTCGAAAGCAGTGTTCGAAGGCTATGCAAAATATGCCATCTCATCTGCACCCTATGGCGAGTTTGATGCCGACGCGATTGTTATGCGTGAGGATTTCATCAAGGAGAACCGCGAGGTCGCCAAAGCATGGCTGAAGGCCAATATCGAGGCGCTTTACTACATGAGGGAGCACCCGGTCGAGCTTGTCGAACTGGTCAAGAAGGAACTCCCTGGTTACACAAAAGAGAACATCTGGCACGCCATCTTCGGGAACCTTCCGAAAAATACCGGCGCCAGCGATGTCGTGTTTATAGGCCAGATGTCCTTGTCTCAGGATATCAAGGATCTGCTGGTTCGCGGGCACGCCTTTCTTTATGATATCAAAGTCGCCGTTGAGCCGGAACTTCATCCAGATGCGATACAGGACGATCTGATCAACGAGGTCTACAGTGAACTTGGCCTTGATCCCGAAAAGCCGCTCTTCATCATCAAAGAGGGCGATTTGGGGGAAAATCCGTTTTCGGGCGACGAGTTGATCGTTCGCTAGGCGTAATCAGGCGGAGCTTGTAACAAAGCTCTGCCTTTCTTCCATTTGACGGAGAGGTAGGAAATGAGCATCCCCCAAACTCTAAAGTCTGTTGCACCGAAAGAGCGCGGCCTGAAGATATCATCCGGGAACTCGTCGGATGGTGCCGACGAACGGGAAACCGCTCTTATCGAAGCCTATCGGCGTGCCCGTCGCAGCGGCACCGGACGGGCGGAACGGCTTTTCCGCAGTACTGACTTGCGCTACGCCGCCCTCGGCATTATCTGTTTTTTATTGGCTTGGCATTTGCTAACGGACGTCCTGACGATACCAAGGTTCAATTTTCTTCCCTCGCCTGCCAGCATCTTGAGAGAATGGACGAGCACGGACCCAAAATACGGGGTATCGATATTTACCCCGATTTACTACGAACACATTCTGATCAGCATCCACCGTGTGCTACTGTCTTTCTTCATCGCGGTGGCAGCCGGTGTACCACTCGGTATTCTGCTGGGTTGGAACCGGACGTTTTACAATGTGGTTTTTCCTATTGTCGAATTGCTTCGGCCAATCCCTCCTCTGGCTTGGGTTCCGTTCGCGGTTCTTATTCTACCCGGCGTTGAATCGTCGGTTATCTTCGTCACCATGTTGGCCGCTTTTTTTGCAACAGTGCTCAATACCCTGTTGGGAGTGTGGTCGATCAATGATGATTATTTTCGCGCAGCCCACTGCCTAGGCTACAGGCGCCTGGATGTTCTGATCCGGATCATCATTCCCGGGGCGATGCCATTCGTTTTTACTGGCCTCCAGATCGCTATGGGCGTTTCCTGGTTCTCGCTGGTTGGCGGCGAAATGATTGCCGGTCGCTCGGGGCTCGGGTTCCTGATTTTTGATGCGTATATGCAAGTTGCACTACCGAATATCGTTATTGGGATGATCACACTGGGCCTGCTTGGATATATCTCTAGCGCTGGCATCCGGCGGGTTGGCTCGTGGTTGATGTCTTGGCAGGAAAAAGGAAGGGCTGAGCGATGACAACGCGTAATGAAAAGGCTGAACCTAGGTTGGCCCTATGGCGTCGGCGCTTCAGCTCCGAACCTAGGTTGGCCCTATGGCGTCGGCGCTTCAGCTCCCCGGTGTTCTGGCAAGGACTGGCTGGTATTGTCACTTTCTTTGCCGTGTGGCAGGTCGCTCGCTGGCTGGGATGGATGGTCGTGATCCCGTCTCCGCTGGAGCTTGCGGTCGGGGTGCCGGAGGAGATCGCGCGCACCGGATACTGGCAGAACTGGCTGGATAGTAGCCGACGGGTGTTCGCGGGCTTTGCGGTGGCCGCCGTGTCCGGGATCGTAGTCGGCGCAATGATGGGCATGAGTCACAGGTTGCGAGCGAGCATCTTTCCGCTTTTTGAGGTTATGCGGCCGATACCGCCTCTGGCCTGGCTCCCCCTCGCTATCCTGTTCTGGCCGACTTCGGAACTGACAATGGTCTTTCTTACATTCATCGGGGCGTTCTTTCCCATTCTGCTGAACGTACTTGCGGGGATCGACAAAATCGACCCGCGCTACACCCAGGCGGCGCTATCTCTTGGATCTAGCCGGGGCGCTTTGTTTCGCAGGGTGATGGTGCCGGGAGCGCTGCCGTCGCTGTTCACCGGTCTGACCATCGCCATCGGCATCACGTGGGAGGTGGTTATCGCAGCCGAAATGGCTTCGGGGACCAATGGCCTCGGATACATGACGTGGGATTCGTACATGACCCATTCGATGGACGGTATCGTGCTTGGAATGCTCAGCATCGGCCTTGCGGGTATGGCATCAAGCTGGGTGATGAGACTGATAGGCCAGAGGGCTACCCCCTGGCGGCAGAGATAGGAGCAGAACGATGCTGACCATAAAAGACCGTTTATCCTTACTTCGTACCAACCGGCACCTGAGCCGAACCCCTGCCGGTGTGTTGGAGGCTGTCGCGGAGCGAGCCGAGGAAATCGATTTCCCAAAGGGGGCAGTGATCTTCACGCGCAAGGATCCATCTGTCTATTTTTATGTGCTTGTCTCCGGGCATGTAGTGCACCCCGAGGTTCAGGCGGCCGAAGAGCAATTCTCGATCGCCCGCGCAACTACTGGGCCGGGCCAGCTCTTTGGTTGGGCTGCTGCCGTCGAGGGGATGCCGGATCGCATCATCTCGGCACGCTGCAACACACCAACCAAGGTTCTTGCAGTCGATGGCAAATGGTTTCAAGACGTCTGCAGCAACCATGGAGAAGCCGGCCTTCAGGCGCTGCAGGATCTAGTCCGCAGCTACGCCGGGCACGAACGCAGCATAGGCGGGCGCCGGGGATGGCTTTCAATTCGCAATGTCCAGAAAGTGTATGATCCCTACGGCAAGGCTGTTGTCGCCGTGGATGATTGCTCCATCGAGATCCGCCCCGGCGAGTTCTGCGCCATCGTAGGTCCGTCCGGCTGCGGAAAGTCCACGCTGCTCAATGCCGTTGCGGGATTTGACAGCATCACACGTGGCGAGATTTACCTTGATGGCGAATGCATCAATGCCGCCAACATCAAGCCAAAGCCGGGGCCCGACCGTATGGTCGTGTTCCAGAACGGAGCGCTGTTTCCTTGGGCAACCGTGTTAGAGAATATGATCCGAGGCCCGATCATACAGGGCAAGATGTCAAAGGACCAGGCGGTGGCGCAGGCACGTGAACTGCTCGCTCGGGTCGGTCTGGGCAAGATTGAGGACAGCTATCCGGCGGGGATGTCGTCCGGTATGTGTCGCCGGGTGGAGATCATACGGGCATTGATGAACGATCCGCGAGTGATCCTCCTGGACGAACCGTTCCGCGGGCTCGACGCGCTGACAAAGACCGTCGTGCACAACGCCCTTCTCGAAATGTACGAAATGGATCGGAAGACAGTCTTGTTCATCACACACGACTTGGAAGAGGCGATCTACCTTGCCGATCGGGTGCTTGTCATGACCACGCGGCCCGGCAGCATCAAGCAGACTATCTTTGTCGACCTTCCGCGCCCACGACCGACCGAATTGCTGGGTAAAGAAGAATTCCTGCAATTGAAGGAAGAGGCGATCGCAGCTGTTCATGAAGAAGCAGTGAAAGCCTTCGAGGCTGGCGAGCGGGAGATGGCATAATGGCTTCACAGGTAAAAAAACCGCTCGGACACTGCGAAGTGCATGGCGTCGGCAAGGTGTATGGGACAGCAGACGACGGTTTGGAGATTGTTCTCAAGGACTGTTCCTTCGATGTGCCGGCAGGCAGCCTTACGGTACTACTGGGACCGTCCGGATGCGGCAAGAGCACGCTCGTGCGGCTGGTCGCTGGATATGAAAAGCCCACCTTGGGGAAGATCACACTTGATGGCACGAAGGTCGATGCGCCGGGTGTTGACCGCATTGTCGTGTTTCAGGAAACGGCACTGTTTCCCTGGATGACGTTACTTGATAATGTCGCCTATGGCCCGATACAGACAGGACGGACAAAAAAGGATGCGGAATACGACGCCAGCGTGCTGCTGCGCGACGTCGGCCTGGACGAGTTCAAGGACCGCTATCCCTCCCAGATATCGGGCGGCATGCAGCGCCGTGCAGAGGTGGCGCGCGCGCTCATCACGCGACCGAAGCTGATGTTGCTGGACGAGCCCTTCCGTGGTCTCGACCATATGTCTCGCGGGCTCATGCAAGAGTATTATCTGGAACTGTTTGACAGGCATCGGACGACGACACTGTTCGTGACCTCCGAGATTGACGAGGCGATCTTTCTTGCGGACCGTCTGGTAATCCTCAGCTACAAGCCGACGGTCGTGCAGACGATAATAGACGTGCCTCTGCCCCGACCTCGTAATTTCCAGATGCTGACGTCCGCAATCTACGGCCAGATTAAGGAACAGGCGCTTGACCTTCTCTACAACGAGGCACTCAAAGGGTTTGACCATCCGGCAGCGGCGGAGTGAACCGGGCTGGTTCCAAACGCATGTCGGTCCTTCCCTAAACAAGACCGCCTCTTGGAAGTGCTCGCTGCCGCGCCCGTGCCAGGTGCGTGTGAGAATTGATCGGCAGGCATGAAGTGACCCCGGCGGTCATTGGGTCATACTCGCCTTGTGCCCGTTGGATAGCACGGGAGGGCGCAAAACCATGAGGTGCCGACGATGAAAGATATATCGCTCCCGCGTGGCAGCCTCACGCGCTGTCGGTTCCGCTCTTTGCGCCTACCTGGTTACCACCCGACGCATGGACGGGACCACGCTGACCAGACGCAGCACTCGCAGGATGCGGAATGCGCGGAGGATCGAGACTATAATATCATGCCAGTCATTACTTTCCTGAATTGAGGTGCCAATGTTAATAGATTCGACCTTTTTGATTTTGGTTCCTGCTGTTTTTGGAGCGTCAATGCTGCAAGCGGCGACTGGAATTGGCTATGGCGTAATAGCAGGGCCAATATTTTTGATTGTTCTGAACGGAAGTCAAGCATTTCAAATTAGTACGGCGCATAATTTGCTCATCGCACTCATGCTCGCTCCGGTGGTGTATTCAAAGTTTGATAAGCGAGTACTCAAATTTCTCGTGCTGGGAAGTTGCCTTAGCATACCTGCCGGATTTCTAGTCTTGCAGTTAGCTAGCATCGTTTTTCTAAAGTTGTTTTCAGCGGCGATCGTAGCCTTCACTGCAGGCGTGCTAGCCATAAATATGGTTCAATTGAAATTGCGAAGAGTGAACGTAGATATTGTTCAAAGTGAACAATTTGCTGTCGGGCTAATAGCTGGGTTTATGGCAGGCATACTTGCGATGCCCGGCCCGATAGCTTCTACCTGGATGTCTGTCCGGGGTTGGAACAAAGAGACAGTCAGATCAACAATTCTGATGTTTTTCATATTTGCCTACGGCACGACAGCGATATTCTACATGACATTTTCTGAGGTGTCGTCTACAACTATAAGCTTGTCTTTGATCCTTGGGCCAGTTGTGGTCTTGGGTACTTTGGTAGGAAATCTATTGTCTCGATACTTGTCGGAAGTTGTATTTCGGAATGTCCTCTTGGTCGTTCTCGTTCTGACAGTTGCCAGTTTGATAATCAGTATATGAGGAATGTAGGATCTTGTCATGTGCGGACGTATATGGACCCCGCCTGATTGCAACGTTCTTTTTGGGTATGGATCGGCGATCACAATTACTGAAGTATATCCGGCTTCTGTGAGCGGCCCGAAATATCGTCGCCGCGAGCACCGATGGATTTCCTTGCGCTTCCACCTCAATGGCTCCAAGGCACAGGCTTTGGCCGTGCCGGTCCACACATCAGGTTCAAGAAGCCTTTGGCGCAACCGGATCCCCGGCGGGACAATCAGGGCCCGCCACAACCCCGCCCCTGCTCCCGCATCACGGCATAATCGCCCAACATCCCGACCACCGCCGATCCCTCCGGCAACAGCGCCAGTTCGTCAGCCGCCCGCGCCTGGAACGCCCGACTGTATGCCACCACCGGCGGACACACCGCTCGACCACCCGGCTCAAAACCCGGTGTCGCGCAGGCGCTGAGCCAGCTCGTCACGATTACGAGGACGACGAGCCGCCGCCTCCAGCATCCGGCGCTGCATGTCATTGGCTTTCTCCATGGTTTCAAGGCGTTCGGCGAGCCGCCCGGCCCGCTCGCCGGTGCGTCTAAGCGCGAGCAGGAACAACAGGACGGCGAGCGCGAGGGCGCCATAGCGCAGCGCGGCTCGCGCGAAGGGACTGGCGACCAGCCAACCGGACAGGGCCCCGATCATCGCCGCCCCCGCTGCCAGTCGTCGAGCCGGGCGTAGATCGCGACGCAGATGCCGGCGAGCGCCACGGCGACGAGGATCCAGCGCAGCGTGTCGAGCAAGGGCACCAGCGGCTCGACGGCGGACCGGGTCTCGGCCAGCACGTCGCGGGCGATCTCGACGCCGGCGGCCCCGACGGTGGCGACGCCGGCCGCACCGCTGCCCTGCAGGGTCCGGCTGTCTGCCAGCACTTCGCGCACCGGCGGCCGCTCGGCCGCGAAGGGCGTTGGCCGCGGCGGAAACCGCTCGCCCCAGGCCCGGGCGGGGCCGAGATCGACATGCATGAAGCGCGAGCGTGGATAAAACCCAAAACCCTTGAAGCCGGCGGCCCGGGCTGCTGCCTCGAACGCCTCCGGATCGTGGTTTGTCATGGCGAT
>JBFIHV010000005.1:0-22453 GCA_041601595.1 Amylibacter sp.
GTCCGGTCCGTGCTGGTTCAAATCGCCAAAGACCGATTTCTTCCAGCCGCCGAACGTGTGGTAGGCCAAAGGCACGGGGATCGGCACGTTGATCCCGACCATGCCCACATTGACGCGGTTGGCGAAGTTGCGCGCCGTGTCGCCGTCGCGGGTATAGATCGCGGTGCCGTTGCCGTATTCGTGGTCCATGGCCAGTTTGAGCGCCTCTTCGTAGGATTGCGCCCGCACGGTGGACAGGACGGGGCCGAAGATCTCTTTTTGGTAGATCTCCATATCCTTGGTGACGTTGTCGAACAGGTGCGGCCCGACGAAGAACCCGTCTTCATAGCCCTGAAGCGAGAAGTTGCGGCCGTCCACGACCAGTTTCGCACCCTGCTCGATGCCGGAATTCACCAGCCTCAGGACGTTTGCCTTGGCTGCGGCAGTGACCAATGGGCCGTAGTCAACGTCATCGCCGGCGGTATACGGTCCGACCTTGAGTTTCTCGATGCGCGGGATCAGGCGTTCGATCAGCGCATCCGCTGTGGCGTCGCCAACCGGAACGGCGACCGAAATCGCCATGCAGCGTTCGCCCGCCGCGCCGTAACCGGCACCGATCAGCGCGTCTGCCGCCTGATCCAGATCGGCGTCCGGCATGATGATCATGTGGTTTTTCGCGCCGCCGAAACACTGCACGCGTTTGCCGTTGGCTGTGCCGCGGCTGTAGATGTAATGCGCGATCGGGGTCGAACCGACGAAGCCGATGCCGCTTATATCCTCGTTGTCCAGAATGGCGTCCACGGCTTCCTTGTCACCGTTGACGACCTGAAGGATACCGTCCGGCAGGCCTGCCTCCTGCATCAGTTCGGCCAGCATCAGCGGGACGGAGGGGTCACGCTCCGACGGCTTCAGGATAAAGGCGTTGCCGCAGGCGATGGCCGGGCAGAATTTCCACATCGGGATCATGGCCGGAAAGTTGAACGGCGTGATGCCGGCGGCGATGCCGATGGGCTGACGCATGGAGTACATGTCGATGCCCGGTCCGGCGCTGTCGGTGAATTCGCCCTTCAGTTGATGCGGGGCGCCGATGCAGAATTCCGCGACTTCCAGTCCGCGCTGGATATCGCCTTTGGCGTCTGGAAAGGTCTTGCCGTGTTCACGGCTCAGCACTTCGGCCAGTTTGTCCATGTCGCGGTTCAGAAGCTCGACAAAACGCATCATGACGCGGGCGCGTCTTTGCGGGTTCGTGGCGGCCCATTCGGGTTGAGCAGCCTTCGCGCCCTCTACGGCGGCGTTGACTTCGGCTGCATTGGCCAGCGGAACCTTGGCCTGCACCTCGCCGGTCGCGGGGTTGAAGACATCGGCAAAGCGGCCGGATTTCCCTTTGACATGGGAACCGTTGATAAAATGAGTCAGCTCGGACATAGGTTTCTCCTTTATATCTCCCGATGCACTATAGTCTTGCAAAAACGCTTTAACTAGACGAAATAAGGCATATTGGTTTTGCGTTTTTGCAGGATGGGAAGGCGATGCTCAACTGGGATGATATGCGCGTGTTTCTTCATGTCGCGCGCCAAAGCAGCCTGTCGGCGGCCAGCAAGCAATTGCAGTTGGACCCGTCGACACTGGGCCGCAGGATTACCAGGCTGGAAGAGAAACTCTCGGTGCGGCTGTTCGCCAGAACCCCGCAGGGGTACGACCTGACAGATGCGGGCCAGAGGCTGCTGGACCAGGCCGAAAAGATGGAACTGGCCGCGATTTCAGCCGAGGAGCAGGCGGGCGGAGCTTCCGACACCTTGTCCGGCACGATCCGCATCGGCGCGCCGGACGGTTGCGCCAATTACCTGCTGCCGCAAATCTGCAAACGCATCTCGCTCGACAATCCGGATCTGGATATCCAGATCGTGGCGCTGCCGCGCGTGTTGAACCTGTCGAAACGCGAGGCTGATCTGGCGATCACGGTGTCGCCGCCAAAGGCGGGACGCATGCTTGTGCAGCGGATCACGAACTACGCTCTGCACCTCTGTGCATCGCGCGATTACCTGCAAAACAACGACAAGATCGAGCGGCTGGAGCAGATTACCGACCATCCGATCGTCGGTTATATCCCCGATCTGATTTTCGACAAGGAACTGGATTACCTGTCCGAGATCAGCAAGAAGGCGACGCCGAAAATCGCCTCGAACAGCGTTTCGGTTCAGGTCAATCTGCTCAATCAGGACGCCGGGATCGGCATCGTGCACGACTTCGTGCTCAAGGAATTCCCGAAGCTGCAAAAAATCCTGCCGGATCAGATATCCCTCGAACGCAGTTTCTATCTGGTCCGGCACGAGGCCGACATCCGGGTCGGCCGACAGAAAAGGTTTGCCGAGCGGCTGACGGCAGAGTTGAAGGAAACCGTCCGGCAGCTGGAACATGGCGTCTGACCGCATCGCGGAACGCGATTTGCAGGTTGGACTTGACCTCGGGCTTCCAATATTGTTCGAGTGCGCCACCACGTACGCGGAGCGGAGGAATTCATGCGCATAGGCCTATACCCCGGAACATTCGATCCCGTGACGCTGGGTCATGCCGACATCATCAAGCGGGCCTGCGGTCTGGTGGACCGGCTGGTGATCGGTGTTGCGATCAACCGCGACAAAGGTCCGATGTTCAATCTGGAAGAGCGCGTCGAGATGCTGAACGAGGCGATTGACGAGATATCCGACCAGACGCACTGCGATATCGTCGTGCACCCGTTCGAGAACCTGCTGATCGACTGCGCCGCCGATGTGAATGCCACTGTCATCATTCGCGGCCTGCGCGCATTCTCGGACTTCGAGTACGAATACCAGATGGTCGGCATGAACCGGGCGCTGAACGCCGATATCGAAACGGTCTTCCTGATGGCAGAGGCCCGATATCAGGCGATCGCGTCGCGCCTGGTCAAGGAAATCGCGCGCCTGAACGGCGACATTTCGAAATTCGTCCCTGAAAAAGTTGTCAAACGCGTTGCTTTAAAGCTCGCAAAACCATGACACATGCCTAAATAACCTTTACCTTTTAACGACGTTAATCCGAACCGGAGCAGTTATGACCGATATCAAAGATCCAGAAAATACCATTGTAATGGAACTGAAAGACGGAACAGTTCACATCGAGTTGCTGCCGGACGTTGCCCCCTTGCATGTCGCCCGCATGAAAGAACTGGTGCGCAGCGGACAATATGACAACGTGGTATTCCACCGCGTGATCGACGGCTTCATGGCGCAAACCGGCGACGTGAAAAACGGCAATGCGGAAAAAGATTTCAATATTCGCAGCGCGGGGACCGGCGGCTCCGACCTGCCGAACCTGCCGGCCGAGTTTTCCAAGCTGCCGTTCGACCGCGGCGTTGTTGGCGCGGCCCGTTCGCAGAACCCGAACAGCGCCAATTCGCAGTTCTTCCTGATGTTCAAGGACGGCCATTTCCTGAACGGCCAGTACACGGTCTATGGCCGCGTCATTTCCGGCATGGAACATGTGGACGCCATCACGCGCGGCGAGCCGCCCGCATCGCCTGACCGCATGATCTCGGTCAAAGTCGCGGCGGACTTGTGATGCGCAGACTGTCGGCCATTTTTTTAAGCCTGTTTCTGTCCGCGACGCTGGCGTGGTCGGCGGAGCCTGAAGCCGTCGATCCCGAAAACGTCCTGATGATCGAGGTGGCCGGCGAGGCCTCCGGCGTCATCGAGATAGAGCTGTTTCCCGAAGTCGCCCCCGAACACGTGGCGCGGATTAAGCGTCTGGCGCGGGAAGGCTATTACAACGACGTCGTGTTTCACCGCGTGATCGAGGGTTTCATGGCCCAGACCGGCGACGTGCAGCACGGCAAGCGCGAAGGCTACCTGCAACGCTATGGCGGCATCGGAGGGTCGGTCTATCCGGACCTGAAGGCCGAATTCTCCGACCTTCCCTTTGATCGGGGCGTGTTGGGCATGGCGCGGGCGCAGAACCCCGACTCGGGCAATTCGCAGTTCTTCATCATGTTCGACGCCGGCTATTTTCTGAACGGCCAATATACCGTCTTCGGAAAGGTGCTGAACGGCATGGATGTCGTCGATGCCATCAAGAAGGGCAACCAGAACCAGAACGGCTCTGTGGCCGATCCCGATTACATGAAGCGGGTCTGGATCAAGGCCGACCAATAGTATCGGGTTTCTCAGGGCGGCGGTCACGCCGTCCTGTCATCCCGTCACTTGCACGTGAGGCGGGCTTCTGCGCCGGACAACTCCGTGGCAGGCTGTGGTATCTTTCAGGAGGAACCACATGCGCCATATTTCCGGCCTCTCTGCCCTCACCGGCCTTTTGCTGTTCTCGGCTTCCGCGGCAATCGCCCAATCGTCGCCCCTGTCATGGCAATGGCCCAACACCGATTTCTCCATCAAATCCGTCGACCTGAATGAAATCCGCTCCGGCGGGCCGGGCAGGGACGGAATACCTGCCGTAGACAATCCCGCATTCCTGCCGGTGTCGGCGGAGGACAGGATCGGCGACCGGGAACCGGTCATGACGCTGGAACTCGACGGCGAGACCCCGCGCGCCTATCCCATCCGCTATCTGATGTGGCACGAGATCGCCAACGATGTGGTCGGCGGAATTCCGGTGACCGTCACCTTTTGCCCGCTCTGCAATTCCGGAGTGATATTCGACGGCCGGCTCGACGATCGGGTGCTCACCTTCGGCGTATCGGGCAATCTGCGGAACTCTGACATGGTGATGTACGACCGCCAGACCGAAAGCTGGTGGCAGCAGTTCACAGGCGAGGCGATTGTCGGTGAAATGACCGGAAAGGTCCTGACCAGGCTACCGGGCTGGATGGAGAGCTGGGCGGAATTCAAGGCGCGCAACCCCGAGGGGCTGGTCATGGATGAGCCGGACTATCCGAGGAATTACGGCGCGAACCCCTATACCGGTTACGACAGTTCGCCAAGGCCGTTCCTGTATTCGGGCGAGGAGCCGCCGCACGGAATACCGCCGCTCGCGCGGGTGGTCGTGATCGGCGATACCGCCTGGCCGCTGAGCCGGTTCAGCGAGGAAACCGAGGTCGTCGAAAATGGCGTGCGTATTTCGTGGTCCTCCGGAACCGCATCGGCATTGGACGGATCCAGTATCGCCGAAAGCCGGGACGTCGGCGCGATCCGGGTCCGGGATGCGGAAACCGGCGAGGACGTGCCGCATGACGTGGCTTTTGCCTTTGCCTTCCATGCGTTCTTTCCGGATGGAAACTGGATGCTGGGGGACGACTGAACCCGACAAAAAGAAAGGCCGCTGACTGGCGGCCTTTCTCGTTTCACGATTTTCTCAGGATCACCGGTCGAGCTTGGCCAGCGCATGGCGCTTTTTTCCGGCCGACAGTTTGACGGCCTCCGACAGTTGCGCCGCCGTGACCATCGTGCCGGCCTCGGTCACCAGTTCGTCGTTCATCCGCGCGCCGCCGTCGGAAATCAGGCGCTTCGCCTCTTTGCCGGACCCGACGAGGCCGGCTTTTACCAGCAGTTGCACGATGGAAATTCCCTCGTCCGACAGCTCCGATCCTGCGATCAGCGCGGTCGGCAGGTCTTCTCCGACGCCGCCCTTTTCGAACACTTCCCGGGCCGTGGCTTCCGCCGCTTTGGCGGCGTCCGCTCCATGTGCCATGGTGGTGGCTTCATTTGCCAGAATGACCTTGGCCTCGTTGATTTCAGAGCCCTGCAGCGCACCCAGACGCTCACATTCGTCCAGCGGCAGTTCGGTGAACAGCTTCAGGAACTTGCCGACATCGGCGTCCAGCGTATTGCGCCAGAACTGCCAGAATTCGTAGCTGGTCAGCTTGTCCTCGTTCAGCCAGATCGCGCCCGATGCCGACTTGCCCATTTTGGAGCCGTCCGCCTTGGTCAGCAGGGGCGAGGTCAGGCCGTAGACCTCGACGTGGTTGATCCGCCGCGTCAGGTCGATGCCATTGACGATATTGCCCCACTGGTCGGAGCCGCCCATTTGCAGGCCGACGCCATAGCGCTTGTTCAGTTCCATGAAATCATAGGCCTGCAACAGCATGTAGTTGAATTCCAGAAAGGTCAGCGGCTGTTCGCGTTCCAGGCGCAGCTTGACGCTGTCGAAGGACAGCATCCGGTTGATGGTGAAATGCCGGCCATAGTCGCGCAGGAACTCGACATAGTTCAGCTGGTCCAGCCAGTCGGCATTGTTCGGCTGGATCGCATCGGTGGCGGCATTGCCGAAACTCAGGTATTTCGAGAAGACCTTGCGAATCCCGGCGATGTTCAGGTTGATCTGGTCCGTTGTCAGCAGTTGCCGCGCTTCGTCCTTGCCCGACGGATCGCCGATCTTGGTCGTGCCGCCGCCCATCAGGGTAATCGGCTTGTGGCCGGTTTTTTGCAGCCATCTCAGCATCATGATCTGGATCAGAGAGCCGACATGCAGGCTGTCCGCCGTCGCGTCGAAACCGATATAGCCGGGCAGCACACCTTCGAGAAGGCGTTCATCGAGCCCCTCCAGGTCTGTACAGTCCTGTAAGAAGCCCCGGGTCTGCATGACGTGCAGAAATTCGGATTTGGGCTTGTATGTCATCGGTCTTTATTGTCCTCTGCTGGAGTAATGCAGTCCTTTTAGCGGGTTGTTCACGAAAGGAAAGGGCGATGGGGCAGTTTGAACCGATTTGGGTGCTCGGATGTATGTCGGGAACCTCGATGGACGGGGTCGACTGTGCTGCCATACTGACCGACGGAATAGAGGTGTTTGATTTCGGTGGCAGCGCCTCGATCGAATTCACTGCCTGCGACCGGAAAGTCATTGCCGCCGCTCTGGGCATGTGGCCGGGTGACGACGCAGGGATTCTGGCGAAAGCGGCAGAGGTCGTGCTGCTGCGCCATGTTCACGCAATCACGTCCTATACAGGCAAGATCGATCTGATCGGGTTTCACGGCCAGACGGTGAACCACGATCCGGAACATGGCCGGACCTTTCAATTGGGTGATGGCGCGGCGCTGGCGCGTGCCACGGGTGTAAGGACAGTCTGGGATTTTCGGACTGCCGACATGGAAGACGGCGGCGAGGGCGCGCCTTTGGTCCCGTTTTTTCACTTCGCCTGCGCGAAAAAGATCGGTGCCAAGGAACCGATCGCTTTCCTGAATCTGGGCGGTATCGGCAACGTCACATGGGTCAATCCCGAAGCGGCGGAGCCGATCGACCACGGCGCCTTGCTGGCGTTTGACACTGGTCCCGGCAGCGCCCTGATCGACGATTTCGTCAAGGCGCGTCTGGGGCTGAATTATGACAAGGATGGCGCATTGGCGGCGCGGGGCGTAGCGGACACCGCGGTGGTCGAGCGTTTTCTGGAGCACCCGTATTTCTCGACAATGCCGCCGAAGTCCCTGGACAGAAACAGTTTTGATTCCCTGCTCGATCGCGTTGCGACGATGCCGGACGCGGATGCTGCGGCCACCCTTACCGCCGCGACCGTCGCCAGCGTCGTGAGTTCGGCGGCGCAACTGCCAACGACCCCCTCCCGCTGGCTCATATGTGGCGGCGGGCGCCTGAACAAGACCATCATGGCAGGTCTTCGCACCGGTCTCGGTGTCAAAGTGGACATGATAGAGGCCGTCGGTCTGGACGGCGGTCTTATGGAGGCAGAGGCTTTCGCTTATCTGGCGGTCCGGCGGTTGCGTGGATTGCCCACCTCCGCGCCGGAGACCACAGGATGCAGGCATCCGGTCAGCGGCGGGCGCATTTCCGATCCATGACGGCTTGGGATGCTACCGGGTGTTTTCGGTCAACCGTCTGCGCACATAGCTATCCACCGTGGAAATCATCGTGTCCATGTGCTCGTTCTCAAAGAAGTGTCCGGCGCCGGGGATGGTCTCGTGGGTGATCGTGATGCCCTTTTGCTCGTGCAGTTTTTCAACCAGACCTTCGACATCTGCGGGCGGCACGACGCGGTCGGCGGACCCGTTGATGATCAGGCCCGAAGACGGGCAGGGGGCCAGAAAGCTGAAGTCATAGGTGTTCGCCGGCGGCGCGGCCGAGATGAAGCCCGAAATCTCGGGCCGGCGCATCAGAAGTTGCATGCCGATCCAAGCGCCAAAGCTGAAACCGGCGACCCAGCAATGCTTGGCGTTCGGGTTCATGGCCTGAAGATAGTCGAGCGCGGAAGCTGCATCCGACAGTTCGCCGATGCCCTGGTCATATTCGCCCTGGGACCGTCCGACGCCACGGAAGTTGAACCGGAGAACGGTGAAACCCATCTCGTAAAACGCGTAGTGCAGATTATATACAACCTTGTTGTTCATCGTCCCGCCGAACTGCGGATGCGGATGCAAGATGATTGCAATCGGTGCGTCTTTGGCTTTCTGTGGATGGTAACGGCCTTCGAGGCGGCCTTCCGGTCCTGGAAAAATTACTTCGGGCATTTTTTGGCGGCTGCTCCGGCAGGTCAAAGTCCAGAAACTGATGCGTTGCAGTTGACTGCGTGCGGCATTGAATCTAGAACTATTCTAAATTAGGGATTTCATCCCGTCTACTAGGCAAGGAGTTAAGGTCGAAGTGGCCATTCGTCAATGGTCGTGACACCGATAATCCCATGAAACTGAGCACCAAAGGTCGATATGCTATGATTGCGTTGGTCGATTTGACCATCGAGGGCCAGAAGGGCTTGGTTTCGCTTGGAGAAATTTCGGAGCGGCAGGACATCTCTTTGGCCTATCTCGAGCAACTTTTCGTGCGCCTGCGGCGCGCCGAACTGGTCGAGAGCGTTCGCGGGCCGGGCGGCGGCTATCGACTGGCGCGCAGCGCCGACGCGATCCGCATCTCGGATATTCTCGGCGCTGTCGAGGAAACCATGGACGCCTTGTCCAAGGGGGCTGGGGCGCACGGCGCCTCCAGCGGGTCGCGGGCGCAGTCGCTGACCAACCGTTTGTGGGAAGGCCTTTCGGCGCATGTCTATGTCTTTCTGCACCAGACGCGCCTGAGCGATGTGGTGCAGAACCAGTTGGCCCCATGCCCGGCTGTTCCGAACCTGTTTCAGCTGGTGGACGAGAAATGAGCATTTCGTCGAACAGAACCTATCTCGACTGGAACGCGACGGCTCCGCTGCGCGCCGAGGCGCGGCGGGCGATGATCCCGGCGATGGACGTCGTCGGCAACCCGTCGTCGGTCCACGCCGAAGGACGCGAGGCGACCGCTGTGCTGGCCCGCGCGCGCGCTCAGGTGGCCGAGGCCATCGGCTGCAAGCCGGCCGAGGTCATATTCACCAGCGGCGCGACCGAGGCCGCGTCGGTTCTGCGGCACCGGCCTGACGGCTGTGACGTGATGGTGCAGGACACCGCGCACGACTGCCTGTGGGCGCATTTCGACCTGAGCAATGTAGACAAACGCCCGGACGGGCCCGGCCATACGCTGGCCGTGGGGCTCGCCAACAGTGAAACTGGCGTGATTACCGAACCGCCCGCGCGAGATGCCGAAGGTCTGTTGCCATATGGTGCGCGGCGCGCGAGCTGGCTGCTGCTGGACGTGGTTCAGGCCGTCGGGCGCGTTCCGTTTTCATTCTCGTGGAGCGGGGCCGACATGGCCATAGTCTCCGCGCACAAACTGGGCGGCCCGAAAGGCGTCGGCGCGCTGATCTTGCGCGACGGGATAGAGATCACCCCTCTGTCGGTTGGCGGCGGACAGGAGCTCGGGCGGCGCTCCGGCACGGAAAACCTGATAGGCATCTCCGGTTTCGGCGCGGCCATCAAGGCGGCTCAGGACGATCTGGAACAGGGCGTCTGGGACGGCGTGGCCGAAATACGAAAATCTCTGGAGGAACGACTGGTCAACGAGGCCCCGGACGCTATCTTGATTGGCAAGGAAAGCAACCGGCTGCCGAATACGACCTGCATTGCGGTTCCGGGCTGGAAGGGCGACACTCAGGTAATGCAAATGGATTTGGCCGGATTCGCGATTTCGGCCGGTTCGGCCTGCTCCAGCGGCAAAGTAAAATCGAGCCGGGTCTTGAAGGCGATGGGATATGATGAGATGACAGCGGCTTGCGCGATCCGGGTGTCTATCGGCCCGACGACAACGGGTTCCGAAGTCATGGCGTTCGCCGACGCATGGCTTCGCCAGTATGAGAAGTTTCGCGCGAGAGCAGCGTAAAAAGGGAAATGAAATGAACGTGGTAGAAGATGTACAAGTCAAGGAAGGCGTCGATCAGGAAACTGTCGATGCCGTAAAATCCGTAGGCGGAAAATACAAATACGGATTCTCGACCGACATCGAGATGGAATACGCGCCCAAAGGGCTGAACGAGGATATCGTCCGCCTGATTTCCGGCAAGAACGGCGAGCCCGAGTGGATGACGGACTGGCGCCTGCAGGCCTATACGCGCTGGACCAAGATGCAGGAACCAACCTGGGCCATGGTGCATTATCCCGAGATCGATTTTCAGGACCAGTATTACTATGCCCAGCCGAAATCCATGTCCGAAAACCGTCCGAAATCGCTGGACGACGTTGATCCCAAGCTGCTGGAAACATACAAGAAACTCGGCATTCCCCTGAAAGAACAAATGATCCTTGCCGGTGTCGAAGGGGCGGAAGACGCCCCCGCCGAAGGCCGCAAGGTCGCGGTGGACGCGGTGTTCGACTCCGTCTCTGTCGGAACGACCTTTCAGGAAGAGCTGAAAAAGGCCGGCGTGATATTCTGCTCGATCTCGGAAGCGATCCGCGAGCATCCCGAACTGGTCAGGAAATACCTCGGATCGGTTGTGCCGCCGTCGGACAATTTCTATGCGACGCTCAACACCGCGGTGTTTTCCGACGGCTCCTTCGTCTATGTGCCGCCGGGCGTCCGCTGCCCGATGGAACTGTCCACGTATTTCCGCATCAACGCGGAAAACACCGGCCAGTTCGAGCGCACGCTGATCATCGCCGACAAAGGGTCCTATGTGTCCTATCTGGAAGGCTGCACCGCACCGAAGCGCGACAAGGCGCAGTTGCACGCCGCTGTCGTGGAACTGATCGCCGAGGAAGACGCCGAGATCAAGTATTCAACCGTCCAGAACTGGTATCCGGGCGACGAGGAAGGCAAGGGCGGCATCTACAACTTCGTGACCAAGCGCGCCGATTGTCGGGGCGACCGGTCCAAGGTGATGTGGACCCAGGTCGAAACCGGCTCTGCGATCACGTGGAAATACCCGAGCTGCATCCTGCGCGGCAACGACTCGCAGGGCGAGTTCTATTCGATCGCGATCGCCAACAACATGCAGCAGGCCGATACCGGCACCAAGATGATCCACCTTGGCAAGAACACCAAGTCGCGGATCGTCTCCAAGGGTATTTCGGCCGGCAAGGCGCAGAATACCTATCGCGGACTGGTGCGCATGCACCCGAAAGCCAAGAACAGCCGGAACTATACCCAGTGCGACAGCCTGCTGATCGGGGATACCTGCGGCGCGCATACGGTGCCTTACATCGAAGTGCGCAACAACTCTTCCCGCGTGGAGCACGAGGCGACGACATCGAAGGTCGATGACGATCAGCTGTTCTATTGCCGCCAGCGCGGCATGGACGAGGAAGAGGCCGTGGCGCTGGTTGTCAACGGCTTCTGCAAGGAAGTGTTGCAGGCGCTGCCGATGGAATTCGCCATGGAAGCGCAGGCGCTCGTCGCCATTTCACTGGAAGGGAGCGTTGGTTGAGGCAAATCCTGCTCGGACTGATCGTGATCATCGGACTGATCGTCCTGTTCTTCGGAGGGGGCATGCCAAGTTCGTTCAATCAGTTTCGCAGCGGGAATTTCAAGCTCGAGTTCAAGCCGTTGATCAATATCGGCCCGATGTTCGACAGGGCGTTCCGGAAAGTGAACGCCGGAACCGGCCCGAATGACTAGGCCGGACAGCGGAAACAGAGGCAATTACCAGCGCCAAGGGTCTGGAAAGTAATGAGAATGGCAAATTACGATCAGGAATATTATCACGACGAACGGTCGGGCAACTCTTTCATGATGTTGCCGGCCGGTCTGGTCGTGGGGGCTGCGCTCGGCCCCCTGTACTTCAGCAATCCGCGGTTTTTTGTCGACGTGAAAGACTGGCTGCATGAAACCATTTTGTCTTTCATCCCGGATTATCCGGAATATGTGACCTATGTCATGATCGGGTTGCTGCTGGTTGCCCTGTTCCTGCTCCGCGGAGTTCTGCGGAAATACTGGATGCTGGCGGGTCTTGCCTTGGGGATCGCCCTTTGGATACCGATGGGCGCGCATGGGACGTTCTATGTGCCGCAGGTCAAGACCTACTTCCCGAACGCAGAGCCCGAACTGACCCTGATCGTCGCAAGGAACCCGCAGTTTTCCGCCGCCCGAAACTGGGCGGTTGAAACCTTTCCGATACCGCCCGAGGCGGTCCCGTCCCTGTCCGATGCCCTGGCCGCCGAACAAGCGGCAGAGGGTGCCGAAGCAAGCAATTAGAAGAATATCCAAGAGGAATTGAACATGTTGAAAATCAGCAACCTGCACGTTGCGCTGGAAGAAGAGGAAAAGCAGATCCTCAAAGGTGTCGATCTGGAGGTTCCCGCCGGAAGCGTCCATGCGATCATGGGACCGAACGGGTCGGGCAAGTCCACACTGTCCTACGTTCTGTCCGGCAAAGAGGGCTACAAGGTGACCGACGGCAGCGCGACGCTGGAAGGCGCCGACCTGCTGGACATGGAACCGGAAGAGCGCGCCGCGGCGGGCCTGTTCCTGGCTTTCCAGTACCCCGTGGAAATTCCCGGCGTCGGCAACATGACCTTCCTGCGCACGGCGGTGAACGCCCAGCGCAAGGCGCGCGGCGAGGAAGAGCTTTCGGCCGCCGATTTCCTGAAACTGGTGCGCGCGAAAGCCAAGAGCCTGAAGATCGACGCCGAGATGCTGAAGCGTCCGGTCAACGTCGGGTTTTCCGGCGGCGAGAAAAAGCGCAATGAAATCCTGCAGATGGCAATGCTAGAGCCAAAGATGTGCATTCTTGACGAAACCGATTCCGGTCTGGACGTCGATGCCATGAAGCTGGTTGCCGAAGGCGTGAACGCCCTGCGCTCAGAAGGTCGCTCGTTCCTTGTCATCACCCACTATCAGCGTCTGCTGGACCACATCAAGCCCGACGTCGTTCATATCATGGCAGACGGTCGCATCGTCAAGAGCGGCGGGCCGGAACTGGCGCTCGAAGTCGAGCACAACGGCTATGCGGACATTCTGGCAGAGGTGGCCTGATGGCGGTTGCACAGGCAAAATACGACGCAGCGGAGGCGTTGATCCAGGCGTTTCCGGACCCATCTTTCAAACCCGGAAAATGGGCGGCGGCGGCGCGTACGCGCGCGCTTGCGACCTTCCGCTCGCAAGGGGCTCCGCACCGGTTCGATGAATACTGGAAGTTCACTAACCCGTCGTCCCTGATCGACCCGGTAACGCCGAAGGCAAGCGTATTCAAGGAATCGACGGGGCGTCCGTTCAACGAGATCGACCGCATCATGCTGGTCTTCGTGGACGGTGTTTTCGATCCGGCCCGGTCCGACGATCCATCCCTCGCGGGCGTCGAAATCGAACCGCTGTCCGAGGCGATGCAGGCGGATATCCACTGGGCTTCTTCGGTTTACGGCGTGCTCGAGGCCAAGGGCCAAAATCCGGTTCAGCGTCCGCTGGCGGCGCTCAATACCGCCAAGGCGGGATCGGGCTTCGTCATCCGCGTGACCGGCAAGTCGCCCAAGCCGGTCGCCTTCAACTATCTGCACGAGGACGAATGCTCCGACGTGATGATCCACCATGTCATCAAGCTGGAAGAGGGCGCGGACCTCACCTTGCTGGAAAACGGGCCGGCTGCGGCGCGCTTCAACAAGGTCATGGAAGTCGATGTCGGCGACGGCGCGGCCTTTCACCATGTGCGCGCGCAGGGCAGGGATCACGAGCGACGGGCGGTGACGCATCTGTTCGCGCGTTTGGGCCGCGAAAGCAGCTTCAAGAGTTTCACCATGACCGTGAACGGCGTGCTGACCCGCAACGAGGCGGTGATCGAGTTCACCGGCGACAACGCGCATGCCCGCATCGCCGCGGCCTGTGCCGGGGACGGCGATTTCCATTGCGACAACACCGTGTTCATCACACATGACGCCGAAAACTGCGAGAGCCGTCAGGTGTTCAAGAAGGTGCTGCGCAACGGAGCGACCGGCGTTTTCCAGGGCAAGATTCTGGTCAAGCCGGGCGCCCAGAAAACCGACGGTTACCAGATATCGCAAGCGCTGCTTCTGGACGACGACAGCAACTTCCTGGCGAAACCGGAGCTGGAAATCTATGCCGACGACGTGGCCTGTTCGCACGGTTCGACCTGTGGCGCGATCGACGAAGCCGCTCTGTTCTACCTGACATCGCGCGGCATTCCGCGCGTGGACGCGCAGAACATGCTGGTCTTGGCGTTTCTGGCCGAGGCGATGGCAGAGATCGAGGACGAGGCCCTGGCGCATGACATCCAGAGCCGCCTTGAACGATGGATGGAGCGTCGGCGGACCTGATGTCACTGATCGGGGATATCGCGACGGCGTATCGAAATCCGGTTGCGGTGGTGGCCGGGCAGGACGAGGAAGGTGTCAGGGAACCGCAAACGCTGTTCTTTGGCATGCTTTTCGGCTTTCTGAGCTTCCTTGCCCAGTTGCCGGTCCTGTCCGTACTAGCGGAAAAGCAAGGGTTGCCGCTGTTCGCGCTGGCGGCCGCCAATCTGGTGGCGTTCCTGTTCTTTCTGCCCCTGATGCTGTATCTTCTGGCCGGCCTGTCGCACGCCATACTCGCCCGTTTCGGCGGGACCGCCAGCTGGGCGCAATCCCGCCGCGCGCTGTTCTGGTCGGCGCTGGTGTGCGCGCCGTTGATCCTGTTGTCCGGATTGGCCGCGCCATTGCTTCCGCGTCCGTTATTGGTGACCGCGCAACTGGCGACGGGGACGGTATTCTTTTGGCAGTGGATAGCCTGCCAGATATATTTCGAATTCAGAGCAGAGCGAGTGTAAGATGTTGAAATACTGGGTACAACTTGCGATGCGTTCAATCGCCGATCCCAGGGGTGTTCTGGGGGAGATCCGTCAGCGGGACCATTCGATTGCCGAAACCGCCATGGCGGCGGCGCTGATATCCGCCATGGGCGTGATCATTTTCGAGGCATCTCTGCTCCTTTCGCCTGTGGAGGGCGAAGGCGGCACCCTGTTGGGCATCACGTCGCCGCTCGGGGCGTTCGCATTCCAATACGCCATGATCCTGGTCACGGCCGTGGTGGTCTGCTACGGCGGGCGCATTTTCGGCGGCACGGCGGGGTTCGACGACAGCCTGCTTGCCGTCACATGGCTGCAGTTCGTGATGCTGCTGGTACAGGTCGTGCAGATGGCGGCGATTGTTCTGGTGCCGCCGCTGGGGCTGCTGGTCTTCATGGCGGCGCTTGTGCTGCTGGTCTATCTGCTGGTCAATTTCATAATGGCGATCCATGGGTTCAAGAACCCGATGGCCGTCGTTGCCGGTGTCATCGGCGCTTTCTTCGCGATCGCGCTGGTGCTGTCGATCCTGATGGCGCTGTTGGGCGTCGGACTTGGTGGAGTGGTTGAAAATGTATGACGTAGAAAAAATCCGCAAAGATTTTCCGATCCTGTCGCGAAAAATACATGGCAAGCCGCTTGTCTATCTGGACAACGGCGCCTCGGCGCAAAAGCCGCAGGTGGTGATCGATGCGATGAACACGGCCTATTCGCAGGAATACGCAAATGTTCACAGGGGCTTGCACTATCTTTCTAATCTTGCGACCGATCATTACGAGGCGGTGCGCGGCAAGATCCAGAGGTTTCTGGGCGCAGAGCACGAGGACGAGATCCTGTTCAATTCCGGCAGCACGGCGGGGCTGAACCTAGTATCCTACGGCTGGGCCGCGCCGAGGATCGAACCGGGCGACGAGATCGTTCTGTCGATCATGGAGCACCACGCCAACATCGTTCCCTGGCATTTCCTGCGCGAACGCCAGGGCGCGGTTCTGCGCTGGGTGGACACGGACGTGAACGGCGATCTGGACCCGCAGGCGGTGATCGACGCGATCGGTCCGAAGACCAGGCTGGTGGCAATAACGCATATGTCCAACGTGCTGGGTACGCAGGTCGACGTCAAAACCATCTGTGCCGCCGCACGCGAAAAAGGCATTCCCGTCTGCGTCGATGGCTCTCAGGCCGCTGTCCACATGCCGGTGAACGTCGCCGATCTGGGGTGCGATTTCTACTGCATCACCGGTCACAAGCTCTACGGCCCGTCGGGGTCGGGCGCGCTCTATGTCCGGCGGGACCGGATGGCGGAAATGCGGCCCTTCATGGGCGGTGGCGACATGATCCGCGACGTCAGCCGCGATCATGTGACCTATAACGACCCGCCGCATAAATTCGAGGCCGGCACGCCGGGCATCGTCCAGATGATCGGACTGGGTGTCGCCATCGACTATATGACGGGCCTCGGCATGGACAATATCGCGGCCCACGAACGGGATTTGCGCGACTATGCGCAATCACGGTTTGCCGGACTTAACTGGATGAATATTCAGGGGAATTCCAAAAACAAGGGCGCGATTTTTTCCTTCACGCTGGACGGCGCGGCACATCCGCACGACATTTCCACCGTGGTGGACCAGCGCGGCATCGCGGTGCGCGCGGGGCACCATTGCGCCCAGCCCCTGATGGAGCATCTGGGCGTTTCGGCAACCTGCCGGGCCTCATTCGGCCTGTACAACACGCGGACCGAAGTGGACGTTCTGGTGGACGCTCTGGAACTGTGTCACGAGTTGTTTGCATAGCGACAAGGCTTTCTGTATCTGGTATGTCTCGTTATCGGTAACAAGTGGGATGGCCGGAGTGCTGGGATATGCGTAACAAACCGACGCTGAAGGATGTCGCGAAGCTCGCCCGTGTTAGCGAAATGACCGCGTCGCGCGTCCTGCGCGGGATCGGCGAGGCCTCTGAGCACACCAAGGAGCGCGTTCTGAACGCCGCCAAAACAGTGGGTTACGTTCCCAACCGGATCGCGGGCGCGCTGTCTTCGCGTTCGGTCAATCTTGTCGGCGTCGTCGTTCCATCGATCAGCAGTTTCGTATTCTCGGAGGTTCTGACCGGCATTTCCGCGGGGCTCAAGCCCTCGGGGCTACAGCCCATTTTCGGGATCACGGATTACGATCTGGAAACCGAGGAAACCGTCATTCGGGAAATGCTGTCCTGGCGGCCCAGCGGCCTGATCCTTGTCGGGCTGGAACATTCCGAAGTCAGCCTCAGGATGCTGCAGAACGCCGCCATTCCGGTCGCCGAGATCATGGACACGGATGGCGACCCGATCGACATCAATGTCGGCATCTCGCACCACGACGCCGGCTATCAGATGGCCAAGACCATCGTCGCGCGCGGATACCGCAAGATCGGATATATCGGCACCCAGGCGAAACAGGATTTTCGCGCGGAAAAACGGCTGGCGGGGTTCACTAAAGGTCTGGCCGAGGCCGGATTGTCCGTGCTCGCGTCGGAACGGTTTTCCGGCGGCTCGTCGGTGCTGACCGGAAGGGAACTGACCGCGCGCCTGCTGGAACGGGAACCGGAGATGGACTGCATCTATTATTCCAGCGACATGACCAGCGCGGGCGGCCTGATGCACTGTCTGGCCAACGGGATCAAGGTTCCGGACCAACTGGCGCTGGCCGGGTTCAGCGGACTGGACCTGCTGGAAGGCCTGCCTTTGAAAGTCGCCACGTCCAATGCGTCCCGCTTCGAGATGGGCAAACTGGCGGCCGGACTGGTGACCTCCGCGAAAAAGGGCACGCTGTCCGCGGAAGACCGGATTGTGAAGTTAGAGGCTAAAATCGATATCGGCGATACGCTTTAGGCCGGCAAGGAAACGGCCGCCGGAGTTGCCTCCGACGGCCAAAGCGCCACTGTCCGATCAGTGATCAGAGACGCTGTTCCGTTGCGCGATCGAACAGGGGGCGTTCTCGAGGTCGGCATTCAGGTGAATCTCGCGGCCTGCGGGTGAAGTGGTCCTGCTTTTCCGAGAGTTGAAAGGCTGCGCGCCCATACCCGGCATTATCCTTCGCACAGGAAAAGCAGGGTTTCGCCCGCAGATAACCGCAGGTGTCGGTACGAACCGGACACGCGGAAAATAGTTCGCCCCTCCGATTGTCATACTCGCGAATTTGCCCTAGTGCTTTGCTTTCCGTATCCGGCGCGCCCGGCGGAAACATTCGAAACCGTTCGACGGAACGGTTTTCGGGATAAGGTCAAGAAAACAGAGGTCTGGCCAGTGGCTACCGAAGACGCAGTGACAGATATCCGGATCGACCAGAGCTATATCGGCGGTCGCTGGATCACGCCGGAAAACGGTGTGCCGTTTGCGGTCCATGAACCTGCGACCGGTGCTTTCGCAGGACAGGTGACGCTCTGCACGCAGGCCGAGCTGGATATGGCCGTCGATGCCGCGAAAGCCGTGATGTCCCGCGGATGGGGCGATAACGGGCTGGCCGGGCGAATGGGTTACCTGCAAGAATTGATCAGGGTCCTGGGCGACGAACAGGACCGTTTCGCAGACTGTATCGCCTTCGAGGTCGGGGCGCCGATAGATTTCGCGCTGAAGCAGCAGGTCGGCGCGGCCATCGGGCATCTGCAGGCGTCGCTTGCGGCGGCGCAGGGGCTTGAACTGGATGTGACGCCCGATCCCGCCATGCCGGAACACCGGGAACGGTTCGAGCCTGCCGGCGTTGCCGGTCTGATAACGCCGTGGAACTGGCCGCTGAACCAGATCGCCCTGAAATTCGGGTCCGCCCTGATCTCCGGTTGCCCGATGATCCTGAAGCCCTCGGAATACACGCCGCGCACGTCCGTTCTGTTCGCGCGATGCGTCGAAAGGATCGGCCTGCCGGACGGGGTGTTCAGCATGGTGCTCGGCAACGGCCGGATCGGCAGCGCCATGACATCTCACAAGGGCATCCGCGTGATCTCGTTCACCGGATCGACCGCCGTGGGCCGACAGATCGCGACGGCGGCGGCGCAGGACTTCAAGCGCGTGATCCTGGAACTGGGCGGCAAGTCCCCGAACATCCTGTTCGGGGATTGCGACGTGGAAACCGCCGTCCGGCAGGGGCTGGCGCATTGCTTCCGCAATGCCGGACAGTCCTGCAATGCGGCGTCGCTGATGCTGGTACAGGATACGATCTATGACCGCGTCGTCGCGCTGGCCGCCGAGGTCGCCCGCGAAACGCCGCTTGGCATGCCGGAGCAGGCGGGCCAGCACCTCGGGCCGGTCATTTCCAAAACCCAGTTCGACCGCGTTCAGACCCTGATCGGTTCGGCGCTGGAACAGGGCGCAAGGCTTGTCGCGGGCGGGCAGGGGCGGGCCGAAGGGTTCGGGGCGGGCTATTTCGTTCGCCCGACGGTCTTTGCCGATGTCCGGATGGATATGCGGATCGCTCGGGAAGAGGTCTTCGGACCGGTTCAGTCCATCGTCAGGTTCTCGACCGAGGAAGAGGCGATCGCGCTGGCCAACAGCCAGGACCACGGGCTCGCCGCCTATATCCAGACCGGCGACCCCGTCCGCGCCGACCGCGTGGCGCGCAAGCTCGATGTCGGCATGGTGCAGGTGAACGGCAACAGCCGTCTGCCCGGAGCGCCCTTCGGCGGCACCAAATCCTCGGGCATCGGGCGGGAGTCCGGTATCTGGGGCATACGCGAGTATCTGGAAATAAAGTCGATCAGCGGCGCGGCGCGTCAATAGCCCTGAATCTCCGCCTTCGGGGTTGTCCCTGCCGCGACAATGGGCACAATGGGCAAAAATTCGGAAGGAAAACCCATGAGTTTCAAAATCTATCTGTCCGGCGAAATCCATACCGACTGGCGCGGGGAAATCGAGGAAGGCTGCAAGGCGGCGGGCCTCAAGGTCAAGATCAGGGGGCCGGTCACCGACCATGCGGCCTCCGACGACTGCGGCGTTGCCATTCTCGGGGCCGAAGACAACAAGTTCTGGCACGACAACAAGGGCGCCAGGATCAATGCGATCCGCACCCGCAAGGGCATAGAGGACGCCGACGTCGTCGTCGTTCGCTTCGGCGAGCAGTACAAGCAGTGGAACGCGGCCTTCGATGCCGGCTATGCCGCGGCGCTGGGGAAATCGCTGATCATTCTGCAACGTCCCGAACATCAGCACGCCCTGAAAGAGGTCGATGCCGCCGCGCTCGCCGTTTGCGAAACGCCGCTTCAGGTCGTGCAGATCCTGACCTACGTCATTACAGGGAAATTGCCGGGCTAGCGGCCTCTGTTGCGAAACCCGACAATCGGCCTTGCGGTGCGCCGCAGGGCGCTGGCGTCGTATCAGGCAATGCTTGCATGCGGAACAAAGCGCTTTGAGGCATAGACGGATGTCTCCCCGGATAGCGGAGCCGTTGAATCGGATTTACACACAGCCTCTGTTCGCGTACTAATTCCTTTAGGTACCCAAAGCGCTATCAAATATGGAGCGGACGTGACGCGAATGACCCTGTCCAGATCAGCCTTCCCGGTGGATTTCCGGTTTGGCGCAGCAACGGCCGCCTATCAGATCGAAGGCACGCGACTGGGAACCTGCGGCCGCTCGCACTGGGACAAGTTCGCCAAGGACGGCGGCACATTCAACAATGAAAACGGGGACATAGCCTGCGCCCATTACGATTTGTGGCCGCAGGACCTGGACCTCGTGAAGCAAGCCGGATTCGACGCCTACCGCTTTTCCATCGCCTGGCCGCGGATACAGCCGGAAGGGCGGGGAAAGCCACTGGCGGAGGGCCTGGATTTCTACGACAGGCTGATAGACGGGATGCTGGAGCGCGAGTTGGAGCCCTTCGCCACGCTCTATCACTGGGATCTGCCGCTGGCGCTGGCCGACAAGGGCGGGTGGCGCAATCGCGACACGGCATACCGCTTTGCCGATTACACGGCCCATGTCTGTGAACGGATCGGTGACCGCCTTGCCTCGGTGGCGACGATCAACGAGCCCTGGTGCGTCGCCTGGCTCAGTCATTACGAAGGTGCGCACGCGCCGGGCCTGAAAGACATCTCTGCGGCCGCAAAAGCGATGCACAACATCCTTTTTGCCCATGCGCAATCGATGCAAGTGATGCGGGAACTGAATCAGCCGAACCTAGGCATCGTCCTGAACATGGAGTATTCCAACCCCGCGACGGACCGCGAGGAAGACCGGCACGCAGCCCGGATTCACGACGGCATCTACAATCGCTGGTTTGTCGAGGCGTTGAGCAAAGGGCGCTATCCATCCGATATCATTGAACATCTCGATCCTTACATGCCCGAGGGCTGGCAGGACGACATGGCGGAAATCGCCGCGCCGCTCGATTGGCTCGGGATTAATTATTACACGCGGACGAACCACGCCGACGACGGCTCCGGTGTTTTTCCCTTCTCGCGGACGGTGACCGGCCCCTTGCCGAAATCCTCGATGGGCTGGGAGACATATCCAGACGGGCTGGAATTCTTCCTGAAACGGACGCGGTCGGACTATACCGGCGACCTGCCGCTTTATGTCACCGAGAACGGAACCGCCCGTCACGACACGCTGACCGAGGACGGTGTCGACGATCGCGGCCGCTGTGATTACTTCAACCGGCATCTGGAGGCAGTGCAAAGGGCCATGGCGGACGGCGTGCCGGTCAAGGGGTATTTCGCGTGGTCGTTGCTCGACAATTTCGAATGGGCCTTCGGGTATCGCGAGCGCTTCGGCCTGGTGCATGTCGACTATGAAACACAGAAAAGGACGCCCAAAAACTCTTACCACATGTTTCGGAAATTCCTGGAAGGATAACGGGTGCGCCGACCCGTCGACCGATCCAAAGTGCCTGAAAGGCGGATTTGTATCATGTTTTCCGTGAAACAGGGGATTGTGGACCGCGCCGGAAAACAGCATTCTGATCGTATACAAATATGTGCCCGTTTCGTTTTTATCTCTTGTACCGAAAAGGGAGTTGGCTGTTGCAGGTAAGGTACGGTATCGCTAACGTGAATAAATAAACAAAGTTGACTTATTGCAAAATAACAGGGTTGATGCAATAGGATCGCTGAATACAAACCGGGCAGAAATACCCTGAATTCGCATCGAAAGGCCGGCAACGGCAAGCAAAGAGACAGAGAAATGAACGATATGTCAGAGATTCAAGTTCCGGCCATGGACACGCAGACGCTTCAGAACGCGATTTCAAAGCATCTGAAATACTCCCTCGGAACGGACGAGAGTCACGCTTCGCTCTATGACTGGCGCATGGCGCTTTCCCTGTCTCTGCGCGATCTCGTGGTGGACCCCTGGTTTGCCAGCACGCGCAAGACCTATAACACCAAGGCGAAACGGGTCTATTACCTGTCGATGGAATTCCTGATCGGGCGTCTGATCGAGGATGTCGCGATCAACCTTCGGGTCGAAGACATTGCAAC
>JBFIHV010000006.1:0-22352 GCA_041601595.1 Amylibacter sp.
GCTTTCGTATGCATCGATGAAAAGGTCCGGCATGTCGAAAATATCGGCATAGTTGAACAGGTCGTCATCGACCGGGCGGCTGGACTTCACGCCGAATTCTATCGCCATTACTTGGTCACTGAACGCGTTTTGAAACAGGTCCTCCATGTCGAACAGGTCGGCGTAATTGAACAGGTCATCATCGTCCGCGTTAAAAGTGAAGGACTTGCCGGTCGTGGGCGCATATTCAAATGGCGCAGATCTTTCCGCCGCTTCCAAAAAGTCGCGGTTGTCGAAAATGTCCGCACTGTCGAAAATGTCGCGCTGATAAAGAACGAACCGGCGCATCGGCACATATGCGACGCCCGCCTCCGGCCCGATGTCCGCCGCCGTGTGGTCATCGATCGCCGTGGTGGTCTGCGCCGTGCGGTCCCTGTGGTTCCAGGTTCCGGCCAGATCGCCGGTCAGCACGCCGCTTGTGGAGTAGGCGCCCGCGAGCTGGAACTTTCCGGGCGCATACGGCCGGAAGGCGCGACTGTCGAACAGGACCGTATTCGTGACCGCGCCGGCCAGGGAAAGCCGATCTGCGCCGGTCACCGTCAAAAGCCGGATATCCAGGCTTTCGCCAGCCGTGTATTCCGTGCCGTCGCTGCCCGTCAGCCCCTGCCAGAAAAACACCGGATCGCCGATGTAGTGCCGCACCGGCACCGTATCCAGGCAGCCGCGCCCGAATGTGATCGTTACCGTGCTGCCCGTCAGCGTCATCGCATCCACGCGCAGGTATTCGCTACCGATCTGCGCCAGGGACCCGACCGTCACCGACCCCATGCCGGTTGTGTAGGGCATGTCGACAGTCACATCGTCCGCCGCGCCGGTCATGTCCTCGGCCAGCGTCGAGACGGGGCAGAAATCCGCAACGCCGTTGATAGTCCACCCGGCGCCGCTGTCGGTCGCGATGTCGATGTTTATATGCGCGCCGGTCGGCTGGTTGCCGGTGGCGTGGAACAGCCCCGCGTCGGGATCCACGGCCAGGATGTCGTCAAGGTCGGTCTGGCCCATTTCCAGCAGCAGCTGGTAATACGGGGCCTCCTCGACCATTTCATAGGTGCAGGCCTGCGCGGTGAAATCCGTGCCGGTGGCTACCGAATCCGAGCCGGTTATCGCGGCATCGTCGATCGCGTATTTGTCCTGCGCGAACCGGACGGTCACAGAATTGTCGCGCCCGTCAGAATCGCTGATGTAAACAACGCGGCCGATGATGTTGTTCAGCCCGATTTCAGGCTTGTTGATCTTTATCGCAGATCCCAAGCTGACCGTCGGATCGAGGTGCGTGACCGTGAAAGACCCGTCCCACAGCGGAACCGTCCGCGCCGCCAGATCGCGCAGGGCAATACGGGAGGCGAGGCTTTCGACCGTCACGCCCTCGTAATTGCGCTCCTCCTGGATCACCCGCCCCGTCGCCTGTATCCCGGCAATGTTCGAAACGGTGACGGACGCCTGATCGCCGTTCTCGCGCTTGGTAAAGATCACCTTGATCTGGTTCGGCAGCTCCCGCCATGTCGGGCGCTTGATGTCGGCGCCCCATTCGGTGACGTTGCTGTCATCGAAGACAGGGATCGTTCCGGCGTCGTAATCGTCGCGGATGAGTTTCAGTTCCCACTTGCCGGTTGTGCTGTCGAGATAGCAAATCCCGTCGATGTGCTGTTCGACTAGCCCCTTGAAGCTGCGCTTGTCCTTGACCGTCTGCCACCGGAACGAAAGGCCCAGAGCCTCGGAATAGAGCGTGTCCGCAGCTGTCGTGAAGCTCGCCCCGATCTCGGCCGCGTTGCCGGACCCGTCAGAGGACGGGGCGATCAGAACATCCCGCAGGATATGCGCGGGGTTCATGTCCGCGAAGGACAGGAAAGCGCCCTCGATGGCTACCCGCAGATCGTCGGGATTTGAGCCGCTCACAACCGGCACCCCGTCAATGTCGGTATTGTCGAGCTGCGATGTATAGAACGTGTTCGGGTCAACGATGTTGAAGCAATAGACCTCGACGCGGGCGATACTGTCCAGTGTCGCCTTGGCGTTGTTGAACGTCGCCTCGGTTGAAGGCGTTCCGTCCGTCGTGAAAATCACAATGCGCCGCGGGGGGCTGTCCGATCCCGACGAACCGGTGCCGAAATCCGCAGACAGCGCGGGCTGGTCATTCGGGTTCAGGGTGACAGAAGCTGCCGCTTCCGCATCCGTGAAAAATTGAGGCGCGGATGCCACGCCGTATTCAAAGTACGTGCTTCCGTCAATCTGGTCCGAAAGGGATGAAAGCCATGCCCGGATGGCCTCTATATCGGCATCCGTCGCCTTGAGTTTCTCGATGAACCCGAAAACACCGCCATCGTAAACGACGACGCGGAATGAATTCCCGGTCTTGCCCTTCATGCTCTCCAGAAAACCGCGAATGGCGGTCACCTGGGTTGCCCACCTCGTGCCATACATCGAGCCGGAATTGTCCAGTGCGATGTGGATCGCGCTGTCGATTATATCGCTCTCTGAATTTATCCGCGCCTTTGCCGGATACCAGTTGTCGAAGTGCGAATTGATCGCGGCGGCCTTGACCGAAAGCGGTTTAAGATACGGATTGTTACCCCAATAGAACTGCCGCCAGACCAGCGCCGCCACGTTGCGGAACGCCGGGATCGCCGCGCCGAGCGGGCCTTGCAGATAGTCGTTTTTCGCCTGCGACGCATCGCCCGTTTCGACGTCCACGTAGCCGCTGACGCCGCCTTCCTTTTTTTGGCCTCCGAACAGTTCCGGCCTGTTGATCTGGACCTGCCCGCCCGTGTTCATGCCGGTCCAGCCGGTCTGGTCGCCAAAGCGGAAGGCCAGAACCGCATCGATATTCTGGGCCAGGATCGTGTGCATGCCCAAAAAATACTTGTAGCCGATCGTCTGGCTTTTACTTTTACCCATGACCGGCCTCGCGCTTCCTTGCCGCTTCTTCGAGCGCGTCTATCCTGGTCAGGTGGTCGCCGGTCGCGCGCAGTTTTTCCGCGTCGATCCCGTTCTTCACGAAGTCGCGCCAGTCCAGCCCGTGCCGCTCGAAAAACACGAAACGGGCATCCTTGCAGACACCGCAGGCGCGGAAGTCGCGCAGCGTGATCCTGGTCATTTCTTGCCGCTCTTGCTCTTGATGGCTTCTGTGCGCAGATCGCCGTACCAGACGACATGCGGGTTCTTGATCCAGACCGTTCCGTAGATCTTGCCGACCTCGGTTCCCTCGCGGACCATCGGGATGTTGAAATCGTCGAGGTCCGACGGCTTGGGCGGCTGCGGACGCGGCGCAAGCAGCGCGGCGACGGCCGTGAAAAACAGCCCCCAGAGAAGCTGGCCGATAAACGGGTCCATCTAGCCGATCCTCCGCCCGTCGAACGGGTTCTCGTCGATCCAGGGGAACCCGCCGAAATTGTCCAGATTGCCGAACCGGCCCGCGCAGGTTGTCATCGTCTGGTCGCAACCCGGCGCGATCAGGACCGCCGCCGTGCCGCTGGTCGATATTTCATCCGCCAGGCCGTCCAGGTCGGACAGCAACGTCAGGGCGCTGCCGGCGTGCTTGGTGATGAGCTGCAGCCTCCCGCCGAAGGACATGATGCCGCCGCTGTAATAGCCGTCCGCCTGCGTAGCCGCTTCCGTCACCGTGACGACAGCGCCGGTCAGGGCCGTGGCCGTGCCAGCCACCTGAAACGCGGCCAGCGACAGCCCGCAGCCGCCGTGATACAGCGCATGGCGGCAGGGCCGCTGGACCACCGCCGACAGCGCCTTGCGCCGCGTCGTGGTCAGGCTGTGTTCGCAATCCAGGGTCGCCGCGACGATCCCGGACACCACGCCGACCACGCGGCCGATAAACTTGATCTGCCGCTCCGCATCGCCGTCGTTCCGATAGGTGTGCAGGATCCTGACCTCGGTGTCCGTCCACCCCAGATCGTCGCGGATCACCTGCACCAGCGGGTCGGTGCGCGGCAGCACCAGCCTGACATTGGATTTCTCCAGTTCCGTCGTCCGTTCGATCCGCGTGTGGCGAATGGGCGAAGCGGCCCATTTCAAAACGAACAGATCCTCCGTGTCGAAGAGATCGGGAAAATCGAAAATATCGTGGTCTGTCTGCTCATACGCGGTCGCGCTGGCCGCGTAGAATTTCCAGGTACCCCCGAATTCGATCCGGTACAGCCAGACCGGCCGCTTGCCCGACAGCAGGGAATGGATGGCCGAATAGGTCATGCGGCAACCTCACGGACAGCCACGTTCACGGCGCAGATATCCGCACCCCGGTGCTGAAGCTCCAGGACATCGGCATCCAGGCGGCGCAACCCCATGAAGGACACGACCGCCGTCGTCGGAACGTCGCGACCCGGCGGCGACATATAGAGACGGTGATTGCTTCCACTGACGATCGCAGACGTTATCTTGCGATGTATGAAGGCACCGTCATCCACTTGTATGTGGCGCCCGACATAGTCGGCCACGTCATCCAGCAGCGGCAGCACCGTTATGAAATTGCCGGCCGAGCTCCATTGCGCGACCAGTTCGATATCCCGGGACCAGCTGGGCAGCCAGAACGCGCTGTCTCGGCCGCGCAGGTAATGCAGAAACCGCCGCCTGTTCCATCGCGGGGTTAAGCCTTGGTCGATAAATGACATGGTCTCCCTTGAAATGACGACATCTCGGACGGGCATGCCGACCACTGACCCTAGGCCGCTGTCGACATAGGCGACCGCTCTGGCCACACCTCCATCAAGCGGCGACACCACGACGGACGGATCCGTCAGCACCGGATATCCCTCATGGATTACATAGTTGTTCCGACCGAGATCGATGCCGTCCCGGCATTCGAATTCAGCCGTAATCAGGGTCCTGCCGCGGAAAAGCCTGCTCTCGGCAAGACCGCCGACAAGATATGCGGTTCTCAGCGGCGCCACGGCCAACGGATCGCTTGCCGATCCCGTCAACGTCACGCCAACAGGTGCGGACAGCGTGATCTCCCCGACACCGACGGTCGCGATGTCGACAAGAGCGTATTCCGTGCGGCTCATATAGATCACCGCCCGGCCGCCGGCGCGGTAATCCGCATCGGTGTCGACTGCGATCACCGTGTCGGTATCCTGCACCGCGCCGGCAAGCAGTGTCCTTGACGGCCAGTCGGGCACCTCGAAGTCGCCCAGCATGTTGTTGCTGGCCACCTCGATCGCCTCGGCTCTTTCCCTGTCGTCGAATTCAAAGGTCAGGACGAACTTCTGGCGCGCGTCGCGCAGGCCGTCCCTCATTTCCCCGGCAACCGTCTGGCGGACGTCCGTAAGCCATGACAGCTTCTCGACGGCGCCGTCAACCAACGGCACGAAGGGCCAGAACTCAGGCATTCAGGCTGCTTCTGTTTCTGCTGATCACATTCATGATCATCCGCTCGCCGGCAGCCGTGCCCAGGTAGTCTCCGACAATCGACGGATCCATGACGTTGATGATTTTGGTCGAGCCGCCGGCCACCGCTCCAAGCTGGTCGTTCGGGACCACCTGGGAGCCGCGCGGCAGGTTGACAAGTTCCGGGCCGCGCTCGCCGACCAGCGCCATGCCGCCCGGCGCGAAACTGGTTCCGGCCGCAAATCCGGGAATGATAGCGCCCAATGCGCCGCCGCCGGGGCCGCCGCCGAACAATCCGCCGAGCATGGTCTGGATCAGGCGGTTCGCGGCCATTTTTGCCAGGTCGGCGAAGATGCCGGCCAGGGCCTCTCGCACGCTGGCGGTGCCTGCCAGCAGGCCCTCGAAGGCGCTGCCGAGGCTCGACTGCAGGGTATCGCGGATCGATTCTGACATGGTCTTGATCTTGTCTGTCGTGTCTTTCAGCTTGTCGGCCATGCCGCCGTCGGCGCTGGCGCCGGCATTGTCCAGTTCTTCAAGTTGCTTTTTCAGATCCTCGGCTGATGTGCCGGCATTCCCGGCTGCCTCATCGGTCTTGGCGATCGCGGCGTTGATCGCCTCCATCGATTTCAGCGGTGCCGTGGCGGCGTTCAGCAGGGATGTAGCAAGCGCGTTCGCCTCCTTGGCAGCGTTTTGCGCCGAATTCGCCGCGGCCTGCAATTCCTTGCCGACGCCGACGAATCCCATCTCGGCCAGAAAATCGGCGGCGGATTTATCCGGATCGAGCCAGCCCATGAACTCGGCGATACCGTTGCGGATCGGGCCGTTCATGAACTTGTTGAAATGCGATGCCATGTCGGCCAGGCTCTGCACGAACCAAGCCTTCATCCGAAAGGCGGCGCCCTTCATCCACTCCCCCAGCGACAGCATCGCCGTGCCGATCCGATCGAAGGCCTCAACCGCCACATCCTTCAAGAGGCCGAGCGCATTGCCAAACCCGCCGGACCCTTTGACCAGCCGCGTGAATTGATAGACCAGTTCGCCGGCCAGCACGACAATGGCGCCGATGCCAGTGCGGATCAGCGCGCCGCGCAACACGACCAAGGCGCCCGACAGGCTGACCGTGCGGGCCACCGCCAACGCCAGCCCGACGGCCAGCTTCCCGCCGAATATCGCCGCGGCCGTGCCTGCCCAGGCCGCCAGACGCCCCATGTTCTCGGTCAGCTTGCCGATAACGATGTAAGCCGCTCCGCCCTCACGGAACAGGTTGGCGATCGCCTCCGCCGCCCCCGTGACCATCGGGGCCAGCGCGACGGCCAACTTGTTGCCGGTGCCGACCGCGATCAGGCCGAGCCGCGAAACCGCGTCATTGGCCTCTTCAATTTTATCCGCATCGACATCCGACACCGCGACGCCGAAATCCTTCACATCCTTGATCGCCTGGTCCAGCGTCGCAGCATCGAGCCGTCCCATTGCGATGCTGCCCTCCTCGCCGAACAGCTGGCCGGCCACGGCCGCGCGCTCAGCCGCCGGGACGAATTCCTCGATGGCGCCGTTGATCTGGCGCACGCGCTCGTCCAGCGGCAGTTTCATCAGTTCGGCCGCCGACAGGCTCAGGCGTTCCAGCGCATCCGCCGGACCGCCCTTGCCCGTGGCGGCGGCCTGCGACAGCCGGCGCGTCAGGTCCTTGGTGCCCTGTTCGATCCCCGCCATCGACACGCCGGCCAGGTCGCCGGCGCGGGCCAGAACCTGTATCGACTTTGTCGACGTTCCCAACGACTGCGCCAGCTTTGCCTGCGCGTCAACCGTCCGGAAACTGGCCTTGGTGGCAACAGCCAGACCTGTGGCGGCCGCGGCCGCCAAGGCGCCGGCGCCGATCGCAAGCCGCCGCGAAAACGCCTGCAGCCGCGCGTTGGCGTTCTTCATGCCGGTGCTGAACTCTTTATCGTCCAAACCCAGCCTGACGCGGAGCTTGCCTACATCGATCGCCATCAGGATCTTCCCTTGTTAAGTTGTTCATGCCAGGCCCGGGCGGCCGCAAGCATCTGGTCCGGTGTCTGGCGGCGGCCGCTACCGGTTTTCCTGTCGGGCCCCATGAAATCGCTGAATCTCATGCGCTTCGAATACGGCAGGAACGCCGTATGCCAGGCGATCCATTTCCGGTCTCTGAATTCGCGCTGAAGGCGCTGCGCGGCCCCCTTCATCCGGACCGCGTATTCGCGCGGCGTCAGATGCCAGAACTGGTCCGGAGGGAACCCCGCAGCGCAATATTCGGCATACAGGCCGTCGTAATCTATGCCGCCGGTTCCCTCTCCGGCGGCGTCTTTCCCGGCGTCGCGTCGTCGCCACTGGACAGGACGCGGCTGCGCTCGATCAGCTGGCCGAAAACCTCCAGGCCGTTTTCCTCGATCAGCCTGCCGGCATCCTCGATAGTGGCGTCCGGAAGCTTCTGCCGCAACACGACGTGCAGAAACGACCGCACCTCCCTGAAGGACAGCGTCGCCTCGTCCTGCAGCCGCGTCATCAGCGGGATGATGGTCTCGCCGAAATGGTCCTCCAGTTCGCAGAGCGCGTTGAACGTCAGCGCCAGGCTGACGGTCTTGCCGTCGAGCCTGACACTCAGCTCGCCTTTTTTTGCATTCGCCATTCAGTCGCTCCTAGGAAATTGCGGTGCTGCCGGTGACCCGCACCGTGACGGTGCCCGTCATGCGATCGTCGATCGGAGCGGTCGGCTTGAAGCCCTTGATCCATCCGTCAAAGGCCCACGTGACACCGTTGGGCCAGACGATTTTATGGCTGCGGATCGCGCCGAGCGCCTTCAGCGCCTGAATCTTGACATCAGTCGCGTCGCCGGGGATCCAGTTGATGTCGAAAGTGGCTTCGCCCGGATCTATCAGGCCCGCGCCGAACTCCCTGGTTCGGTTGGGCGACTTGAAGTGGGTCGTCTCGAATTCGCCCGCCTGCTGGTCCGGCGGCTCGAGTCCAAACACCTCGCCCATCTCGTCAAAAACGCCCGGATCGCCACCGTCGTGGATAAAGTAGCCTGTATTATAACCTGAACCTGCATTGCTCATCTTGAACTCCTGATTTTATGGATGGGGTTGGCCCGGTCAGAGCCGGACGGGGAATTAACTCAGCACCGGCAGCGCGCGCGGCACCGAGGCCTGAATTTCGAAAGTCACGCGACGCGCGCCGAAAACCACGTCGCCGCGATCGGTGTGAACCTCGGAACTCACCGGCCGGATGGACCGCACCAGCCCGCCCAGATTGCCGCTGGCGGCAATCCTCTTTTCAATCTCGAGCTGCATGTCGTCGATCTGGTCCAGAACATCATCGCCGCCGCCCTTCGCCTGCAGAACCAGATCGAGCCGCGGCTTGCGGTCATCGGACTTGAAGGTGAACGCTTCGATGGTCTCGGAGCGCATGTAGCTGAACACGGCCGGCAGATCGGTATCGTTGACCCACCCGCCGGTCGGCGGTGATTTCTTGAGCGTGACCGTCGCAGGCGTGCCGCCCACGGCGATTTCGATTGCCGGCGTCGTCAGCAGGTCGTTCACGGCGTGACGGATCGCCTTCAGGACAAACATCAGGTGATCTCCTCGAGCTGGATCATGACGAGCCCGCGCGGGTCGGGACTGCCGCCATCCATCTTGGCCAGGCACCGGTAGGTCTTGCCGTTACCAGGCGCGGCGACGCCGTCCGGGATCAGGCCCGCAAGGTCCGTCCGGTGAACACCGAGCGTCGGAAACGCCGATATCGTCTCGGCGCCGGACTCGGTCATCACCGGAACCTCGCCGTCCCGGAATATGGCGCGGATGTCTTTTGCCCCGCCGCCGGACGGCATGACGGTCACGGTATCGCCGAACACGGAAGTGATCGTGTCGGCGATACCGTCGAAAATGCGCGTCATTAGCGGACCGCGCCGTCCAGCAGAACTTCGCCGGTGGACGAGGGGTTTGCGGCGGCCGACAGCGCCACGCCGATCAGGGTGTTGGCGGTTGCAACCGTCGTGCACAGCTTCGCCGTGTCATCCCAGTAGATTTTCGCGCCGACTGTCCATGCCTGCGCGCTGACTTTCGCCATCTCGAACACGCCGGCGCGGGTCAGGGTGACGGTGGCGCCCGACAGAACGGTCGTGCCGGCGACACCGAACAGGGAGCCGACCAGCGCGCCGGCGCCGGACGCGACATCGTAGGGTGCCGCCACGTCGACGGACAGCCCGGGTTGGATATAGTTCTTCATTGTCTTTCCTTTCGAAAGCTGGGTTTCTAAACGACGCGGGGCGGCACAATGGCCGCCCCTGCGTCAGGTCTGGTTCAGGTGGGATTACGCGCCGGGGTTCTTGTACATCGCCTGGTGGGCCAGCGCGGTGGCGCTGGCGTCGATGCGCACCTTGAACTCGGTGCCGTCGACGCTCCAGCCGTCCTGCTGGTCGAGGAACGGCGTCGAGATGCCGTCCAGATAACCGACCTCGATCGTGTCATACTGGCTCGGATCGCCCAGCAGGTACCACTCGTTCCCGGTGATCCGGGCGTCAAACAGAGGCTCCGCCGCATCCCTGACCGTGTTGTACGCCCGGGGTTGTTTCGCGGTGCCGGCCTTGTCGGTGTCATCCGGCGCATATTCCGAATTCAGCGACTGCAGGACCGAGGACCGGTGCTTCGGCGGCGCCAGAAGGAACTTCGGCGTGATGTTCAGCGTCGCATTGCCGCTGTTGTCCTTCTGGGTCGACATCGCGGTGATGCCGGCGTTGATCGCCAGCTCGGACGGCACCGCGCCGGATGCCGCCAGGTTCTTGTGAGTGGCGTGGAACAACGCGACCCCATCCGCCATTGCCGCATTCGCCGAAAGCACCGCGAACACCAGGTCGCCGACCGTGCGCCGTGCCGCGCGGCCCATGCCCATCGGGATCTTCGAGAACGCGTCCAGATCATCGTTGATGATGGTCTGGCGGGTGATCGCGAACAGCCGGCCATAGGTGGCAAGCAGCGCGGTTTCGCCGTAATCACCGACGGAGCCGTATTTGAACTCGGCGCCCTCCTGCACCTTCAGCAGGGACGGGAACGCATCCAGGCCGACCCGCTTGGTCGCCTTGAAGTCGCTCATCGTGCCGACCGAGGTGAATTGCTCGAAGATTTCGGTGCTCTCGTCGAACCCTTTCAGCATCGCCTTGTTCGCGATATTGGCAAGAATGTTACCGAAGTCGCTGGTCGTGTGGCTCGCACCGGACATCGAGGGCGCAAAGGCCGCCGAGGCCAGCGCCATGACACCGCCGGCAGGGATTTGCGCGCCCTGCGCGATCAGCATCGTCCGCGCCATTTCCCGCAAGCTCATGCCGGTGAACTCGTTCTGCTCACCGCCCGACAGACGGACACGCGCCAGCAGGGCGGTGGTCAGGCCCGTGCGGGTACGGTCACGCGCATCGCCGGTGATCGCAACGCGGCTGTGCGCGGCGTTCTGGATATTGCCGCCGTCCTGCGCCTTGGCCGCCTTCGCATCGAGGATCGCCTCATAGGCTTCGGCCAAAGGTTTGTTCTGACCGATCAGCTGCTGCGCGAAACTCGCCGGCAGTCCGGCCGCATCGGTCTTCGCGATGATCTTGGACGCATACTCGCGTGCTTCCGCGCCGGCATCCCTCGCCGGCGCACTGTCCGCAGCCGCGGCGGGGGCGGGTGTCGGTGCCGCGGCAGGCGCGGCGGGGGCATGTGCCGTCTGCTTCGCAGCGTCCGGCTTTTTGACATCATCATGCATGTCAGTCTCCTTGGTTTGTGGGGTCAAATCCCCGGTTTGGCAGCCGGGGCTGCGAATGATGGACTCGCCGCCTGTCAGCGGCGCCATGAGTTGGGCGAATGATGGAATCGCCTGATGCGGCAACGCGGTGGCAAAAGGTGCGGGCACGGCGCGCGGGCGGGAAGATGCGGCGGCGGCAAGCAGTCCGGGGGCGGGCGTTGCGTCCGCGAGTTGCTGCAAAAGCGCTGTGAACGCCGGTCTGGCCTCGGCGACTTCATCAACCAGGCCCGCGTCCAGGGCGGCGCGGCCGCGATAGACTCCGGCCTCGGTTTTCAGCGCGGCGGTCGCTGAGAGCCTGCCCCGGCGGCCGGCCTCGACCAGCTGTGCAAACGCCACCCGCATGGCGTCGTTCTCTTTCTGGATTTCCGCGCGGATACCCTCCGGCAGCTTCTGGAACGGATTGCCGTCGACCTTGTGGGCGCCGGAATGGATCAGGGTGACGCTGACGCCGTCCTGTTTCAGTTTTTGCTCGTAATCCACATGCATGCTGACCACGCCGATCGAACCCGCCTCGCCGAACGGCGGCACCGTGATATGGTCGGCCTGCGATGCGATGGCGTAACCCGCGGACAGCGCGTAATCGGCGATGAAGGCATAGACCGGTTTTGCCTCACGCGCCTGCCTTATGTCTGCCGCCAGGTCGAAGATGCCCGCTGCCTCGCCGCCGAAACTGTCGATCTCCAGCGCGATCACGCGAACCGTGTCATCCTCGGCCGCTGCGCGCACCTGCGCGCTGATCCCCTCATAGCTTGTCATGCCGGACGCGTTCTCTCCCAGAAACGAACCCCGGCGCACCAGCGTCCCGGTCACGGAAATGACCGCGACACCCTGGATGTTCGAATATCCGCCGCCGCGCTTCCTGACATGACGATGAACCTCATCGCCGATCAGGCTGGCGGCCTGCGGACGTTTCTGCCAGTGATCCGCAGTGACCTCGCCGACCGATCCCGACAGGTCGACGGCGCCGGCGGACCCCAGGATCATGGGTCCGAACTTCTCGGCGATGACCGCCGCCTTTTCCGGCGCGATCATCAGCGGGGTGTTGAAGGCCCGCGTGGCGATGTTCATCAGGTTGGGTCTGCTCATTCGCTTTCTCCTTTTTTGCCGGCGTCTTTCGCGCCCGAACCGCTGTCGCCGCTGAACACCAGGTCATTCTCGGCTGCCCAGTCCCGCTCTTCCTTGATTTCCTGGTCCACCTTGTCCGGATCTCCGCCCGATTCACGGATGACCTGCCGGCGGGATTTCTGGCCCGACCGCATGGCGGTTTCATTGGCCTTGTAATCCTTGGTCGGATCGACCATTGGTCGGACCGGCGGCGTCCAGATCATTTGCCACAGATCGCGCGGAATATCGGCGACATCCTCGATGCCCTCGGCGATCCAGGCGGCGAAAGTGTCGCATATCTGGGCGACCATCAGGTTGTCCTGCCAGTCCTTGATGTTCGGATCGACGTCCATCCGGCCCATACGGCCAGAGGTGTAATTCACCCCGGTGTAATCCCCGGCCAGAGCCTCGTAGGTCACACCCATCGCCGCCGCGATGACGCGATCCGTGGCGCGCATGAATGGTTCGTATCCCTCGACCGCCGGCGGGTTGGTGAAGGTCAGGCTTTCATCCTGTCCGACCGTCATGATCGAGCCGGCCTTCAAATCCTCCAGCGCTCCCTCGATCTCTTCCGTCTCCGTCCCGGTCTGCAGAATTCCCGCAAACAACGCCGCGATTTCCTGACGCTTTACCTGCCCGTCCTGGTACCGCTGCAGGTCGTGCAACAGCGGGATGACCGGCGCGAACCAGCTGACCCCGCGATGCTGGCCGGGCCGGGCCATGTCGAACGCGTGAATGACATTGCGCGCATCCACCCGGGTCGATGCCGGCAGGGCGCCATGACGGCCGCCGGGGTGCGACTGGTACAGGTGATATGCGACCCGCTGGCCGATCGGGGTGAACTCGATGCCCTCGACAGCATGGTTGCCGTTCGCGAGCTTGCCATCGATGTTCCGGTTCAGAAAGTCCGTCTCGAGGACCTGAACCTGAAAGTTCAGCGGAAATCCGTCGCCTGGCCGGCGAAAGCGGCGGCGCAGCAGAACTTCGCCATCGCCAACGATCGTGCCGAGCGCCAGGCTCTGCTGGCCCAGCATGGTCAGAACGCCGTCGGCATCAAAATTCCGTTTCAGGCAATGGTCCTTGATCAGCGCCTCGACTTGCGACTTGCGCGGGTCGTCCGGATCACCGCTCCACCTGACCGAGGGCTTGATGCCGGCTCCGACGATGTTGTTGCGCAGCAGTCGCTTTATTCGCACGACCCGCGGATTGTTGCGCAGCATGTCGCGCGCGATATAGCTCAGCGGCTCGCGATCGGCGCGCAGCGCCTCGACCGCGTCGGTGCGATTCTTGCGGAAATCCTTGCCCCGTTGCCCGCGGCCGGCACCGTCGTAATGTCCGCTGCCCAGCAGGACCTCGCGGCGGACGAGCGCGGCTTCGCGGCGCAGGGCCAGCGACGGCGCGAACGGGGCGATCAGCGAGTTCAGGCGCGACGCGAAAGTCCGCCGGGATTTTTTACTGCTCACCGGTTCACCGCCAGCCATTTACCGTGGTGACCTGCACCAGGCGCTTGGAAGATATCTGACCGAGCGCCTTTTTGATCCGCCGCTCGGTGCGCTCCATCTCGTCGATCGAACGGAACTCGACCTCTTCACCGTTCATCTTGACACGGCGCGCGCCTTTGGCCATCGCGGCCTGCAGCGCGTCCAGATCGGCTTGCGTATATGCCATTCAGAGATCCTCTCTCAAAGAAATGTTCCTGCGGTTCTGCGGCGAACCCGGCGCTGCGGGCTGGTGATCTGCGGTGTGTCACCATTCTCCGCGAGCGGCGCCGCAAACCGGTTGCTCAGGCCGCCTGCCGCCCAGGACGGCGGACAGGCCCAGCTGATCTTTTCGCCCTTGATCTGGATATGCAGGGCCCGGGCCTGCACCAGGTGATCGAGGCTTTCGTTGCGGACCATGCCGGGACGCTTGACCCAGCCCTTTTCCGAGCGCCGCTCCGCCGTGAACTCCAGCAAGTGATGCTCCTCCATCCACTCGGCTATGACGCAATAGTTCTGTGCCGCCTCCATCAGGCGCAGCGACGACGCCACGGCGTCCTTGAGCCTGTCGGTGGCGATGTTCAAAATCTCTATGTCATGCGCGACACGGCGCCGGCGGTTCGTCGCGCTGACCCGCTCCGGCGCTTTGAGCCAGACACGGTCGGTATGCGCGCCGCCACTGCCGCGCGTCAGGTACCAGCGCTTGCCCTGCCCCGCCTTTCGCCGTCCGCGATAGAACTGGTAGGCGTTTTCCGTCGTCGCGTTGCCGCCGTGCATGTCGACGGCCAGCGCCACCGCCTGCAGTCCGAAATTCTCACCCTCGACCGGCCAGACCGTATCCGCCAGCGGCGTCAGAACCTCCCAGTCCTCGGCGATGTCGAACGGCCGGATCGATCTGTCTTCAGCCGCCAGCGGCGCGCCCGGCGGCGGGGCGTGCAACTCGAACCGGTCTATCGGCTGGTGCCGGCCGTCCTCGCCCCAGGCGGTGACGCCGACATCGAACCGGTTCCCCTGGGTGTCGATCGAAACCGTCACGTAGCGCGCCCAGGACGGCGCCATTCCTTTCGGCGTCTCGATCCCCTGGGCCTTGTCCTTCAGACCCTGCAGCGTCACCTCGTTGTCCGACGTGGATCCGCGCGGCAGATACGGCTGGGCGCGACCCGTGTTCATCGCCGTCTTCAGCGCCTCCTCGTCGCCAGTCTTGTTGAACCGGTCGACGGCCTGCTCATATTGTCCGACCAGGTCGGCCCAGCTGACGAACGCCGCCGCTGCGCCGTCGAGCCAGTAACTCAGCAGATCGGTCGCCCGCAGGGCCGGATCGCCCAGCGGAACCAGGCTGCCATCGCCGCCCTCATGCAGCCAGCGACCGGCGGAATTCAACTCGCGCTTCAGCTCGTGACCGAAAAGGCCGCCGCAATGCGGACAGGCCATCTCGGCCGCCTCTCCCGCTTCGGCGGGGTCCGCCGTATCCGGATATCTCAGACGGCGGCACGCCGGCTCGAACTCTTCGCCGCAATGCGGGCATGGCCAGTACCACCGGCCGCGCGTTCCGCCCGGATAAAGCGAAAGAACACCATACCGGACCGGCGGGCAGTCGTGCGGCGTTTCCGGGCGCCAGGGCTCATCGACGATCGGCGCGGCGGGGCTGCTCTCCACCACCACCATGCCGCGCGACATGAATGTGCGTGTCCGGGCCCGCATCAGGCTGTAGGCGTCGCCCTCTCCGTCGACGCTCTCCGGAAAGTGGTCGTAGTCCGTTCCCAGAACCAGCCGGATCGTCGCCGAGGACAGCTTTGTGATCGTCGGCCAGTCCAGCGTCAGCTGGGTGCCCCCGACATAGAGCTTCTGGAACATGTTGTCGGCGCCGCGGCCTTTCGCCATCCGCGCCTTCAGTTCCGGACTGTTGCGCACCATGGGCGCCAGCTTGTTCTTCTCGAATTCCGTCGCCGCATCGCGCGTCATCTGGAACAGGGCGACGCGGCCTGGATCACAGCGGATCGCATGCGCGACCGCTGCCTGCAGCATCTGCGTCTTTCCGGACTGCGACGGGCCGCAGAACACCAGGCCGCGATATTCCCGCGACGCGATCATGTCGGTCGGTTCGATCATGTAGGGCGTCACGTCGCGGCGGAACGGCTGCCACTGACCCGCAACATTGACCCGCATGTATTTCTCGGCCGCCACCGTGATGCTGACCTGTTCCGCAGGGCGCAATGCCGGCAGTGCCTGTTTCAGGGCCGCCCGTGGATCCGAATAGGACGGCAGCGGCTCGAAATCATGCTCCATTTTCGACATGGTCACACCAGCAGACGATGGTCGATGTCAACGTCGGCGATGTCCTTCTCGCGCAGCTCGGCCGCCTCGATCTCTTCCGACATCTGCTGCAGGATGTCGGATGAAATCCTGACCACCATCGCGACCTGCTCCGGCCGCAGCCCCAGTTCGCGTTCCAGCCGGTCCGGCATGGATTCGATGCCGTCGCGGATGATCTTGAACACGTTTTCCAGCATGTCGACCAACTCTTCGAGCTACACCAGCTGCCGGCGCATCTGCGCCGCCTTCGAATAGATGATGTCCGCCTCGGCCAGCGCCCGGCGGTCCTTGACCGTCAGCATCGCGCCCTGGTCGTCGAGGTCGAGGCCAAGGAACGTCGCCTGCATCTTCTCGATCGATTCCCGGACGCGGGCGTCCCGGGCCTCTTCGCTCGCCTTCCGGCTCTCCCGCCAGGCGTGGCAGTGGCTCAGCCGCAGGACGTAGGGTTTGCCTTGACCGCCATCCTGGGCGATCGGGAATCCCGGTGCCAGCAGCCACTTTCCCATGGTCGTCGTCGTGACGCCGAGGGCCTTGGCCATCTCATGCTGGTTCATGTCCATGTCGGGCACGCCTGCGGGCAGCGGAAACTTCCGGAGCAGCTGGCGCAGCTCGTCGGAAACTTCCACTTCCATCAACTCTGTTTCAGCCGTATCATCCATGAGAACAACAACAATAACCCCGTTTCCTACCCCCAAATTTCACAAAACACTTTAAATACACGGGGCGCGAATAACCCCCGTGCGGGACCCTTGCAGGAAGGACCCAAGCTATCTGGCAGTGGCCAGCGCCCGCTTCAATGACCGGCGCATGTGGTCCGGCAGAACGCTGCGGGCGACCGCGTAGCCGTTCTTTTCCATCGGAAAGATCGGACGGTACCGCGGCGACGCGGCCGTGAAGGCCAGGACCTTCTTGATCTTGCGTCCCTTGCGCTCGAACACGCCGGGCGTCAGCTTGCCGCCGGGCCGTGGCACGAAGTATCGCGCGCCGGATGAACCGCCCCTGCGACTGGACGCAGCCATCGGGCCCCGTGCCGCGTCGCGCTGGACCTTTACGCCCGACAGGATGCGCTGCATCTGGGCGGGCGAGACATTGCCGTACTGGTTCTTGCGCACGCCACGCGTCGGCACCACCGCCTCGATGTTGCCCTCATAGGCCAGACGGTCGCTGAACAGGCTTTCTATTCCGGTCTTCTTTCTGCCGCCGCCATCGGACTGCACTTCGAGGTAGAAGCGACGGCCGACCGCCGATTTCCTTTGAACCGATATGTTCAGGTTCGCCTTGCTCGACCGCTGCAGGTAGAACGCGTTCAGCGTCCAGCGCGTCGGCCTGTCGAACTCCCTCTTCATCAGGTCCTGATTGGAATTCATGATATCCTCGCCCGTGGCGTTCAGCGCCAGGGACGAGGCAAATGGCACCTGCTTCCTCTCGATATCGCGCAGACGGCCCAGCACCTTGCGCAGGTCACTGCCATCGAGCGACATCGAGGGGATCACGGCCCTACTTGCCCTTGGCCAGCTTGATCGCAGCGGCTGTGACCGACGTGGTGCCGGAATAGTCGACGGTGACCGTGCCGTCCGCATCGGCATAGGCGCTGTTGAACGGACCGATCATCTTCTCGGCACCGGCGGCGACGGCCACCGCAATATCCGGTACGGCCAGTTCACCGACGCCGGGCACCTCTGCGATTGCGCGGACAGCGGCGATCGTGACCGTGATCGACCCTGCTCCGCCATTGGCGACATGCAGAAACACGCGGTCGCTGCCTCCGGCCTCGAAAGTATCCTGCGCCGAAACCGCGCTGAGCGCGGGCGCAAGGCCCGCGACGTCGATCAGTTGAACTGCCATCAAAGCCATGCTGAGGTCTCCCTATATCTGAAATCCGGGACAAGAATGCGGCGCGCGACGGTCTGCTGCCACGTCCCGCCGCGCGCCCTCGAACGGCGCGCCGCCTTACGAGGGGGCGTCTGCTCGCGCGCCGAGACACTGTCCTGTATGAAAGCCCACCAATGCAAAGCGCCCGCTCGATTGCTCGACGGGCGCAGTAGTGGATTATGACAAGATTTGTGCCAGCAGCCGTACATAGTGTCAATACTAAATCTGGTAGGTAGTCACAATATATCGCGCAGGCGGTCCAGAGCGGCACACAGGGCGCGTCGGGCAGTTTTTATATTTTCGCGCCTATCAGACCACCCAAACGCCGCCAGTGCCTCTGTTATAGAAACATCCGCGATGCAGACTTTATCCACCAAGTCACGGTCGATGATGGTCCGCCGCGCGCCCCGATCCGACGGCTTCACGCGCCGGATGATCAGGCTGGACCGAAACCCGATCAGCTGGTGGCAGCGGCGCAGATGGGCGCTGGCCTGCGCATAGCGGTCCATGAAGTCGCGGTCGGCGCCGCCGCCCGCCTGCGCATCGAAGGTGCTGGAGCACTTGATGCCGGCGCTGGCGACCCATTCCGACAGGTCGCGATAGGCCCGGCCCGCATCGATCTGAACGTCAGTGAACGGCCGCGGCGCACGGTGCTTGGCGCAGGCGTCCAGCATCCTGTCGAAGGCATCGCGGCGGCGCATGGCGCTGCGGCCGCGGAATCCCATGTACTCCGCCTTGTAGCCATCTTCACCGTCCGGCACCATCTGCACCGGCTGGAACACCTCGACCGGCCCGCGCGCCGGCGCGATGAACACCACGTCCGGCCCGCAGGCCACAGGCGAGGTGCCGCGCCGGATCAGATCGGCCCGCGTGCCCAGCTCATCCAGGTCCCGCTTCGATTGCCCCCTTGGCTCCACCAGTCTTTTCCCCATCACTGCACCCTCATTTCTATATCTTGTGGCTATCCACATTTTCACCACCAATTATTGAATCAAAACAAACCAACCACGGCCTGAACGGCCCGAAACCGGAGGGCTACGGCCCGAAACTGGAAACCCTGCTAATTCGCAAGTAAATGAAAAGACGGGGAAAATCGGGGCGATACGGCCCGAACGGCCCGAACGGCCCGAGATGCAGGATAACGCGTATGACAAACATTTTTCCCCAAACCCCCTGTTCGCGCGCGCATACGCGTAACCTCGCGTTTCAAGCCGTTCGGGCCGTTCGGGCCGTAATCCGAAGGCAAGCCATTGATAGATAAGACAAACCCCCAAACCCCCGAACAGGTATCTCCGGCGCAGGCGGCGCGTTTCGGGCCGTTCGGGCCGCAATTTTCGGAAATTCCGGTTAAGGGGGTGCGGGGGATTTCGGCGGCTGCGCGGGATATGGCGCCGCCGGACCGTCATGGCGTCGACGCCGATCGGGCGGTGGAGACCACGGGGTGGCCGCCGGCATTGCGCGGCGCTTCGTCGAAGTCGCGCTGGAACATGTCCTGGAACTTGATGCCGCGATAGCCCGTGACGCGCTGCTTTCCGGGTGTGAAGGTCTTGCGCGTGTGCGGATCCCTGTAGCGGCCGGCGCGGGATTTCAGCTGCAGCGAGACGGTTCGCGAGCCCCACATGCCCTCGCCCTTCTGGTCGAGCCACAGGTTGAACCCGTCCATCAGGTCGCGCGCGGTGGTGAAATCATCGGGATCGCCGGACACCAGGCAGCAATCGGCCAGGAAGGTGCCGATCGGGTCGCTGTCGGCGCGATAGTCTAGCGTGGCGTCCAGCACGTCCTTCGGTTCCTGCAACCCGCCCTCGAGGTAATCGATCAGGCCTTCGACCAGCCAGTTGAAGATGCCGTTGCGCTCCTGCCAGAGCCTCGCGCCCAGCCCCTCGTCGCGCTCGGCCTTCGGGATCTGCACATCGAACGGCACCAGCAGCACTCGCCGCCAGATACCGTCATCGGTGCCGCGTATGTCCGGCTTGTGGTTGCCGCTTATCGTCAGCTTGAAATGCGGGTGCACCTCGACGAAATCCGAATGCAGGGCGCGCACGAGGATCGGTTCCCCGCCGGTCAGTTCCTTGATCATGCCCTCCTGCAGCCGTTCACCCTCATCGGGCTCCGAGGCGCGGACAAGCCGCGCGCCGACCAGCGGGATCAGGTCGGGCGTGGCGTCGCCACCACCCCGCCGGTTACGGCCGGTCAGGCTCTCGATCTTGGCCGTGGCGGCGTAATCGCCCAGCATCTTTGCCATCAGGTCCACAAGGACCGACTTGCCGTTCGCGCCGGCGCCGTAGAGAAAGGCGAATTTCTGCTCGCCGGTCAGCGCCGTCATCGACAGGCCGAACCAGCGCTGCAGAAAGCCGCGCATCTCGGCCGAGGGCTGCACCCGTTCCAGAAACTCCTCGAACATTGGCGCCTTGGCCTCCGGATCGTATTCCAGCGGCATGATCTTCGTCATCAGTTGCTCGCGCCGGTGTTCCTCGATGGCCACCTCCGCCATCTTCGAAAACCCTTCGCCCGGCCCGCCGGTGATTTTGAATTTCAGAACGCCGCTGCGCGTGTTGACCGCCAGCGGGTCCGCGTCCAGCGCGTCCAACGACTTGGCCAGGTCCACCGTGGATTCGGCCATCAGCGCATCGATGCGCGACTTGTTGCCGGTGGTCTTGGCGAAACTGCGGTGCTCGCCCTTCATGCCGCTGCGCCGGTCCTTCAGCTTGCGGATCCAGACCAGCGCCTGCTGGATGTTTTCCAGCTCGACCTGCTGCTCCGGCGTTCGGTCCATCGCGTCGATCGACTCGATCTCGCCCGACTGGCGGCGCAGGTCCGGCTCGCGCGCCAGTTCCCGCAACTGCCAGTCCTCCAGCGTCAGGTGCGGGATTTCCTTGATGATCCGGTCGGCGACCCTCTGCGCCAACCGGCGCGACTCGATCTCGTCGACGTCCTTCTGCCAGACCCGCCCGTTCCAGACGAACCAGCCGACGCGCGGTACCGGCATGACGTCCTGGCCGAAATACAGCGCGAACCGCTTGCCGTTGCCGGTGTCGTTCAACGGCAGCTTCGCACCTTTAGCCTCCGGCGGCTCGACATCGATGCCGGGATCATCCGGGGTGCGGGGCGGCGCGCCGGCCTCATCAGGCGCGGTCAGCCCCTCGGCCGGCTCCACATCCTCGGGCGCGTCAAAGCGCTTCCTGACCTCGTCGATATTGTCGGTCATGCGGCGGGCCCCTTCAACACATCGTTCAGATCCACGCCCGCGCCGGCCTGCACGATCTGGCCCTTCAGTCCGGGCCGCGCGGCCATGGCGCGACGCAGCCCGCATTCCAGCTTGGCCCGCGTCATCGCGGGCTCGCTGTCGCCGTCCATGATGTACACCAGACGCCGCACCCAGGCCGGCGGCAGGAACGCATCACGGTCGCTCATGTCGGGAATGGCCGAATATTTCACGCCCTTCACGCGCTGCATGATCCCCGCCATGTTGCCCAGGTCGACGCCGGCCCAATAGGCCGCGTCCGGGATCGGCTGCGCCACCATGGCCGACAGCGTCGTCTCGATGCCTTCGGCCATCACCAGCACCGTCGCGCCCTTGGGCGTCGACAGGCGGATCGCGCCGCCCTTCTTGGATCCGCGCACCATCTTGGCAGGTTGCGCCTCGCCCTCGTGTGTGATGACCGCCTTGCCGCCGGCCCGCCCCAGGTCCACCCAGGTCTGGTGCACCGCCGCGCCGCGATTGTCGGCCGCCTGGATCAGCGCGATCATCGCGGGCCCGCGATGCAGGGTGACCAGCTCGCCGCCGATTTTCTTGACGCAGGCGTGATCCGGCAGCCAGCGCAGCGCCGCAGGCGGCACCGGCAGCATGGCGGGCGTGATGCCGCGCCGTTCCAGATATCCGGCGATGCCGGCCAGCGCCGCCGGATTACGCGTCGCGCGGTTCCAGATGTTCTTGGCGTCGAGCCGGGCGCGGCGGCGCGCCTTCTCGGCATAGTCGTCCTGACGGCGCTGCGCCTCGGCTGCCTTCTTCGCGCGCCGCTCCATCTCGGCCGGATCGATCTGCGCCGGCGCATCGCCGCACAGCCAGGCCAGTGTATCCTTGAATTCCAGCCCCAGCACCTGACCGGCCAGCGCCACCTGGTCGCCGCCGCGCAGGTCGCACTTGCGGCACAGGAACTGGTTCGATCGCAGGTTGATCCCGAACCGGTCCCGCCCGCCGCACAACGGGCAAGGCCCGATCAGCTCGCCCGCCATCGGCCGCAGCCCGGCGATGCCCAGCCGGTCGACCAGCTCGGCGATCGGGATGGTCTTGGCCTCCATCAGGCGGGGATCGGCGGGATAGTTCATTCGCCCCCCTGCCCTTGTTCACCGAGCCATTCGGAGCGCAGAGTTTTGACATGACGATTCACCGCCATGACCGAAAGACCAACTGCCGCGGCGCATTCCGCC